>DASTHG010000367.1:0-2479 GCA_035718325.1 Gemmatimonadales bacterium
CGAGCGGCTGGCTGAGGACACGGCGGCGCTGGGGCGGGAGATCGATCAGCGCCGGGTGGCACTGCAGTCGGCAACCGAGCATCTCGAGCGCGCGTCGGAGCTGCGCGCCGAAGCGGGACACATCGCGCAGCAGCTGGAAGAGCGTGCCAAGCAGCTCAACGGGACGCTGGTCAGCGCCGCCGACCGCACGACCGCTCTGGGGTCGACGATCGAGGAGCTCGAGGGGCGGGCCGGCAATCTGCGGTTCATCCAGAAGCGGATGACGCTGTTCGAGGAGCGGCTCGCCAAGTGGCATGCGCTCGAGGAGCAGCTCACCCGGGCGCTCGATCAGGCGTCGAGCCGCCAGGCCACGGTGGACGCGCTGCAGGCGGATCTGCACCGGCTCTTCGACGTGGCGGAGCAGACGGTCGACCACGTGCGTTCCATCGCCGGCGCCAAGGAGCAGGTGTCGGAGACGCAGGCGATGCTCGTGAACGTGCTCGACATGGTGCACCAGGCCCGCGATGCGGCGGGCGGCCTCGAGCACCGCAAGCGGCAGGTGGAGCAGGCGGAAGAGCGCCTGGCGCGCGTCGAAGCGCTGCTGGCGGACATGGAGTCGAGCGTCGACTCGCTGCGCGGGCAGAAGGCCTTCCTCGACCAGGTGATCGAGAAGGCCGGAACGCTCGAGTACTACGCCAAGCAGGCCGAGGCGCTCGTGACGCTACTGCGTGAGACGGGCGTTGACCGCCCCCGGGAGCTCGCGGCTGCGCGGGGCGAGAACGGCAGCGGCGGCGTCGTAGTCAAGAGTGCGTGAGCGGTGCTGCTGCGTCTCCGCCTTGAGATACGCGTGCGGGTCGTGCAGCATGGCGCCTGCCGGGAGCCACTGGAACAACGCGCCCAGCTCGCCGCGGATGCGATCCACGAAGAACGCCGGTAGCTCGTTCGTTTCCTGCTCGAAGTAGCGCCGGAACGGCCGGTCGGCGTCGAGCCGACGCCGGATCTCCTGGTAATACTTCATCCGGCCGAAGCCCTCGGACGAGACGGCGCGGACCACGTTCATCCAGCGTGGAATCATCATGGGCGTGGCGCGGAAACGCCGCGCGATCGCCCGCCACGAGAAGCTGTATTGGGTGAGCCCGATGACGTGATCGTAGAACTCGGTCCACGCGTAGTGCTTGGGCCGCACGTTCATCGCGTGGTTGTTGTCGAGAAAATGAAACGGGAATCCGAGTACCCGGCCGTCGCGCTGATAGGTCAGGTTGAGCGGCGCCGCCCGGCCGAACGCGGAGAGCAGCGAGTAACCGGGGAACGCGCCCGGCGAAAGGTCGATGAAGCGCTTGGTCAGCTCGAACGGCTCGGCGCCCGCATCGCTGTCGAGCCCGAGCACGAAGTTGGTCTGGATGTAGGGGATGTAGCGCAGAATCATGTTCACGTGTTCGGAGACATCGCGCACCTTGTCCATGGCCTGGTGCTTGCCCGTCTTCGACTTGTTCCCGAGATCGTACCACGATTCGACGCCCGGCAGCACGGCCTTGAAGCCGTTCCGTCGCAAGCGCTGCAGGTGCGGCTCCGATAGCAGGGAGAGGCTGCTCTCCGCGATGAAGTCGATGCTGTCGGGCGGTGCCGCCGCCTCGATCGCGTCCATGTAGTCTTCGAACCGCACGCCGAAGTTGGGATCGTGCCACCCCACGCGCGGCCGGCGCTGCTGGGTCAGCAGGAACTGCAGGTCCTTGGTGATCTCACCAAAGTCCAGCGGCTGATACGGGACGACCGAATCGATGCAGAAGCTGCAGGTGTAGGGACACCCCAGGCTCCCGAGCATCGGGACCAGCTTCAGGACCGGCGCCTTGCGCAGCGTCGCGGCGGTGAACTTCCAGCGCTCGCGCACACCCGGCAGCGCCGCCGGTTGGCGTGGGGCGGCGAGTTGGACCCCCATGGGGCGGTGCTGCGCGCAATCCTGCAGCACGTCGCGGATGATCTCCCGGTCGGTGAAGCCCAGGACGTAGTCGAAATACTTGGCCGCGTCCTCCGGATAGCACCGGGCATGGGGACCGCCCAGGACGGTGATCGCCCCGCGGGCGCGGAACAAGTTGCTGAGGGAATACGCGAGCAGGGCGGCCTCGCTGAAGGCCCCAATGAAGACCAGGTCGACGTCCTGCGGTAGCTCCTGCACCAGGTCTTCCAGGCCGGTATAGCAGATGAACGTGACGTCGTGACCTTCGGCTTCGCACCACACACCCACCACCTGGGGCATGATGCTGGCCAGGTTGGCGTTCATCACCCGCGCATACAGGGCGCGGGTGGGGCCTCGCGTCACGAGGTCGATGATTCCGATCCGGAGCTTGCGCACGCTCCTCCAAGGGGCGATGGGGAAACGGAAAAGGTGGGCTGGATACCCCCGCGGGGCAAGGTAAGCGGGGTTCGCCGCTGTGTTTATGAGGCGGTTTTAGCGATATTTACAGCGTCCGAGATGACTGTGACCTGTCCCGCGCCGGGACCG
>DASTHG010000368.1:0-13055 GCA_035718325.1 Gemmatimonadales bacterium
GCGCATCCTCCTCAACTCGGCCACCCCCGACTTCCCGGGCGGTCTCGCCAACTCGAGCGGCGAGCTGGGGCACAACCTGATGGATCACATCATGGGGGGTGGGGCGAACGGGAAGATTGCGGCGCCCGCCGATAAGAAGCCGGTCGGCCGTCGGCCCAACGGGATCTACGTGCCGCGCTTCCGCAACCTGCAGGGTGGGCCCAAATCCACGTTCCTGCGCGGCTATGGGTACCAGGGGGGCGCGGGACGCGACGGGTGGGGTCGCGGCAGCGACTTGCCGGGTTTCGGCGCCGATTGGAAGAAAGCGCTGCGGGAGCCCGGCGACTGGGGGTTCGGGTTTTATGGTTTCGGCGAATGCCTGCCCAACCACAACAACTACGTCGAGATCGACAAAACCAAGAACGATGCCTGGGGTATCCCAGTGCTGAAGATTCACTGCACCTACGGGGACAACGAGTGGGCGCTGATGAAGGACGCCTCGATCGCCGCGGCGGAGATGCTGGCGGCCGCCGGGGCACGGGAGATCACGCCCTTCGTCGAGCAGAATCCGCCCGGGAAAGTGATTCACGAGATGGGGACCGCGCGCATGGGCCGTGATCCGAAGACGTCGGTGCTGAACGCCCACAACCAGGCGCACGACATTCCCAATCTCTTCGTCACCGACGGCGCCTGCATGGTATCCACCGCCTGCCAGAACCCGTCGATCACCTACATGGCGCTCACCGCTCGGGCGTGCGACTACGCCGTCGGGGCGATGAAGCGGAGGGAGATTTAATGGAACGACGTGCGTTTCTCGGGAGCCTCGCGGCCGCCACCGTGCTGCCGCGCTTCTCGACCGCTGCTCTGGACCCGCTGTTCCGGACGCGGATCGCGAAAGTGGGCATTCAGCTCTACACCGTGCGCGACCTCCTGAAGGCGGACTTCGAGGGCACTATCGCGAAAGTGGCCCAGACCGGGTATCGCGAGGTCGAGTTCGCCGGGTACTTCGACCACACCCCGGCACAGGTGCGGGCTGTGCTCGACAAGAACGGCCTCCTGGCTCCCTCCTGCCATGTCGGATACGACAACACCGCGGAGGACAAATGGCCCGCGACTCTGGAAACCGTGAAGGCGGTGGGGCACCAGTACGTGGTGTGCGCGTGGATCCCCGAAGAGTCGCGCAAGACCGCGGATGACTGGAAGCGGACCTGCGACCGCTTCAACAAGGCAGGTCAGGCGGCGCAAGCCGCGGGCGTGCAGTTCGCCTATCACAATCACAACTTCGAATTCGCGCCGCTGGCTGGCGGGCAGGTCCCCTACGATCTGCTGCTGGCCGGCACCGATTCCAAACTGGTGCAGCTCGAGGTCGATCTCTTCTGGATCACCTTTGCCGGCGCGGATCCGGTGTCGTACTTCATGAAGTATCAGGGCCGGTTCCCGATGGTGCACGTGAAGGACATGATCAAGAAGCCCACGCCTGCGGCGACGCCGGAGCAGGTGATGGTCGACGTGGGCAAGGGCAGCATCGACTGGAAGGCGATCTTCGCCCATTCGGGCCACGCCGGGATTCAGCACTACTTCGTCGAGTACGACCAGCCGCCGCAGCCGCTGGCAGACATCAAGACGAGCTTCGACTATTTGAACGGGCTCGAGTTCTAGTCCACCGCACGAACGGCGCGGGTGGGAGGGGCGTCAGTCGGATCGCAGCGTGACGCTCGGATCCACCCGCGCCGCCGCTGTCGCCGGCAGCCACGTCGCAACCGCCGCCACCAGGAGCAGGACGCCCGCGACCCCCACGTACACGAGGGGGTCGAGTGGCGACTCCTTGAACAGGAGCGATGCGGCCCGCTGCGCGAGCAGCGCTGCGATCACACTGCCTGCCACCACGCCGCTCGCGATCAACCGGAGTCCGCCACGCACCACGAGTGCCAGCACCTGGCGGCGTTGGGCGCCGAGCGCCAGGCGGATACCGATCTCGCGGCGCCGTTCGGCCACGCCGTAGGCGATCACGCCGTAGAGACCGATCCCCGCGAGCGCCAGCGCAACACCCCCAAACGCCACGAACATCGTCGCGCCGAGCTGCCAGCTCCGCATTCTCGGAGCGACCATATCGCGGAACGGCTGAGCGGTCACATACGCGGCGCCGGGCAGCTGGGCCTGCAAGCCCTTCCGCACCCTCTCGACATGGTCCTCGGCACGTCCTGCTACGCGGACGAGCAGCATCCCGGTGGGAGCCCGAAACTGCGATACGGGGATGTAGTACGTGTAAGTCCGTGGCTGGGAGAGGGACTGCGTGCGGGCGTCTTCCGCGATGCCGACCACCGTCGTGCAGGGAACCGTGTCGGCACCGATGCGAAGACATTGACCAATCGGATCGCGTCCCGGCCATAACGTCCGTCCCATTCCCGCGCTCACCACCACGACCGGCGGAGCGCCGGCGCGATCGGCCGCGTCGAACCCACGGCCACGCACGAGGCGCGTCCCCATGACATGGAAGTAGTCCGGGTTCCCCGCCTGCATGACGAAGTCTCCCAGCAGGTCCACGCTGTCGATCCCGGCGACGAACAAGGCTCGTCCCTCATAGGCCCAGTACGGGACGGTCGCAGCGGGGGTCGCGCCCGTCACACCAGGGAGGGCGAGCGCGGCGTCCGACAGTCGTTGCTCAAGGGCGATCTGCTGGTCGAATGACAGCTCGACGCCCCGCTTGTTGAGGGTTACGACGAGCACCGGGTCGACGTCGAACCCCAATCGCAGGTCGCGCACGCGTCCGAAACTCCGCACGAAGAGTCCGGCGCCGATGAGCAGCACGACCGACAGGGTTGCCTGGAGGGTGAGCAGCATGGTTCGGAGGCGCGAAGCACGCGCGTCGGTGTCGCGCCCGCCGGCCCCCAGATCGCGCGCCACGTCGGAGCGGAGGGCATGCACTGCCGGTGCGAGACCCGTGATGAGCGCGGCCGCCAACGTGGCCAGGGCCGTCATGGCGAGTGTGCGTCCGTCTCCGAGGACTGGTGCAGCGACGTCCGCGGGGAGGAAAAGCCGACGGATGAGCGCGCCGCCCGACTGTGCCGCCATCAATCCCCCCAGGCCTCCGAGCGCCGCCAAGAGGAGGCTTTCGGTGACCAGCTGCCGGATCAGGCGGCCGCGGCTCACGCCCAGGGCCAGGCGCAGCGCGATCTCGCGGCGCCGCGTGACGGCCCGGGCCAGCAGCAGGTTCGCCACGTTGGCACAGGCGATGAGCAGCACGATCAGCGCGACGCCGGCGACCCAGACGGCTACGCGGGCTGCGGCGTCGGGCAAGGGGCCCCGCTGGACCCGAACCGGTCCGAGGAGGGCCCGGGGCTTGGCCGCGGCCACCGATGCCCGATTGGGTTCCCAGGTTGCCTGCGCAGTCCAGCTGCGCTCGAGCGCCGCGGTGAGGTCGGTTGTGGCGGCCGCCGGAGAGACGCCCGGCGCCCGCCGTACCGCGAGTTCGAGCCATTGCCAGTGATAATCCGTCGTGTGGTCCTCGGGACGGGCGTTCCACGTGAACGCGGCGAACGGCACATATACGGCGGGCACCTCGTCGTCCCCCAAGCCCACGAACCCTTCGGGCGCGACGCCGATAATCGTGAAAGCCGTGCGCCCGATCTGCAGCTCGCGGCCGAGCACGTCCCGGCTGCCGCCGAACGCCACCTGCCAGTAGGCGTAGCCGAGCACGGCGACCGGAACGCCCGTCGGGAGGCGGTCCTCGTCGGCGGTGAAGAAGCGTCCCAGCGCCGGTCGCGCGTCGAACAGCCCGAGGTACGCGACGCTCGCGCCCATGACCGGCAGCTCCCGTGTAGCGTCTCCCATGCCCACGGCGATGCGCCAGGTCCCGAACGGCGCGACGGCGGAGAAGCCGTGGCTCCAGCGCGCAAGGTCGAGATAGCGCGCGACCGACGCATCGCGCTCCGTGTACTCGGTGCGCGCATAGGTTTGAGACAGATACACACGGTGCACGCGACCGGGGTCGCGCAGGTAGGGTGGCGGGCGAAACAGCAGACGGTCCACGATGCCGAACATCGTGGCATTGGCGCCGATCCCCAGTGCGAGCGTGAGCGCGACCCCCACGGCGAACGCTGGCCGGGCGCGCAAGCCACGCCATGCGTAGCGGAGGTCTTGGAGCACGGATTCCAGGAACGTCGTGCCGCGCGCCTCGCGGCTCCGCTCTTTGATGTCCTCGACGCTCCCGAATGCCAGGCGCGCGCGGCGGCGGGCTTCACCCGCCGGCAGGCCCTGCCGCTCGTACGCCTCCGCCGCGTGAGCGATGTGAAACTCCAGCTCGGCGTCCAGTTCCCGCTCCAGCTCGGCGCGGTGCACGAAGGCGCGCAGCCGGTAGCGCAGGTCGCTCCATAGCTCGCTCAGCATGACCGCGTCTCCTCAGCTCATGTGCAGGACGAACCCGACCGCGGCCGTGAGTCGCGCCCACTGTCCGGCCTCGGCGGCAAGCTGCGTGCGACCGCTGGGGGTCAGCTCATAGAACTTCGCTTTGCGATTGTTGTCGGACGCACCCCAGCGCGCCCGGATCCAGCCGCGGCGCTCGAGCCGGTGCAGGGCGGGATAGAGCGAGCCCTGCGGCACCTGAAGCGCCGCCCGCGACACCTGCCGGATGCGCTCGGAGATCGCCCAGCCATGAGCCGGGCAGAGCGACAACGTCTTCAGGATGAGAAGGTCGAGGGTGCCCTGGGGCAGATCGAGCCGCTCGTCGTCCACCACGTCTCCCTGTATGCTTCTACAAGAAGGCTAGCCCTTGACCTGTAGAAGTGCAAGGGGAGCGGAGGACTCTAGCGCCGTGTCGCGGGACGCAGGCCCAGCACCGCGTTGATCCAGCGGACCAGCGGCAGCAGCACCATGAAATCCGCCACCAGCAGCGCGACCAGTTTCCCGCCGACCGCCTGACGATCCGTCAGGCGGCGGCCGGAGACGAACGACTGAAACTTGAGCCACTCCGCCGCGGGGTGGTCGGGTGCGTATCCGCGCGGCACCCGTTTCAGCTGTTCCTCATCATCCAGCCCGCCGAAGCGGCGCCGCACCTTCGGGTCCCGGGCGATCTTTTCGAAGGCTCTCGGGTTCTCGGCGATCGCTTCACGGATCTTCGCCAGCGCGTCTTTCGGCGGCATCCACATCCCGCCGCCCGTAAACGACTCGCCGGGCGCGATCTGGAAGTAGAATCCGGCGCCGCCCCCTTCTGCCTCCCGCCCCACGCCGCGGCTGCCGTCGCGATGATAGAACCAGCACGAGGCGTGTGTCTTGTACGGCGACTTATCGGACGAGAACCGGATGTCCCGGTAGATGCGAAACATCGAGCGCTTCGGATCGCCGACGATCTCGGGGGCGAACCGTGCCAGCCGCACATCCATCTCCTCGATCAGCGCCTGCATCGGCGCCTTCACCACGGCTTCATAGTCGGCCCGGTGCGCCTCGAACCAGGGCTTGTTGTTGTGCGTGGCAAGGCCGCGCAGGAATTGGAGCGTCGCCGGAGAGAAGCTCATGGCGCTCCCTTCTTCGGATACGAGGGC
Organism: Gemmatimonadales bacterium; assembly: GCA_035718325.1. Classification (GTDB taxonomy): domain Bacteria; phylum Gemmatimonadota; class Gemmatimonadetes; order Gemmatimonadales; family GWC2-71-9; genus DASTHG01. The sequence goes on from DASTHG010000368.1 coordinate 5,517, forward strand.
GCCGCGGGGACGGGCAGCGGATGCTCGCGAATCTGTTGCTGCAAGTATGCGATCGCTGCCTGCAGCTGCGCGTCGCCGCCGCTGGACGTGGCATGCGGCAGGTTGTCGACCACGGTATCAGGATCCACACCGTGGCCCTCGATGAGCCAGCGGCCTTCGGGGCCATAGACCCCGAACTCCGCGGCGGTGGCGATCCCCCGATCCACCAGGAAATTGCTCGACGAGAGCCAGATCTCGCCGCCCCAGGTGCGCGTCCCGATCACGCGGCCCAGTCCCAGGCGGCGGAAACCTTCGGTGAACGCCTCGCCGTCCGAAGCGGTCCAGGCGTCGCACAATACGACGAGGTGACCGCGGAAGGCCCACTGCATGTTCCAGTACGGATTCCCCACCCGCGGCTGCCAGTAGAACCACGCCTTGCGCAACAGCTTCTCCAGCACCCAGCTGTCGATGTTGCCGCCGCCGTTGTGGCGCACGTCGATGATCAAGCCGGCGCGGTCGAAGACCGGATAGAAGTCGCGCGCCCAGCGCGCGATGTCCGACGATGTCATCGCCCGCAGGTGGATGTAGCCGATCTGCCCGCCGCCCGCCGAGTCGACGACGGCGCGGCGGCTCACTTCCCAGTCGTCGTACCGCAGGTTGCGCGCCTGTTGCGGATTGATCGGTGTGACGATCACATCGCGCGCGCTGCCGCCGCCTGCCGGCACTACGTGCAGCAGCACCTGCTTCCCGGCCGTTCCTTCGAGCAGGGCGGCGGGGGTGGACACCGCCGCCGTAGACACGCCGTTGATCTGTTGGATCAGGTCGCCCTCGTGCACTCGCGCCGCGGCCTGGGCGAGCGGAGCCAACGCCGTCGGATAGTCGGGATCGCCGCGGTAGATGTGGCTGACGCGCCATCCCCCGGCCGCCGAATCCCGTGTCAGCTCGGCGCCAAGTGAGGCGGGCTGCACCTGGTCGCCTCCCTGCCGCAGATCGCCGCCATACACGAAGATGTGCAGCGCCGAGAGCTCGCTCACCATCTGCGCCAGCAGATCCGACAGGTCGTTGCGATCAGCGACGCGCTCGACCAGCGGCCGGTACTTGGTACGGATCGCCGGCCAGTCGAGCCCGTGCATGTGCGGATCGTAGAAGTAATCGCGCTCGAGCCGCCACGCCTCGTCGAACATCTGGCGCCACTCCTCGCGCGGGTCGAGCGGGAACGTCCACCCGGTGAGGTTCACTGCCGCCTTGTCGAGACTGGCGTTCGCCCCGCTCGACGCGTCGATCACGTCGAGCGCGGCGCCCTTGCGGACGAGCAGCTTTTTGCCGTCGCCCGACAGCTCGTAGCTCCGCACATCGTCCACCAGCGTCTTCGGCGTCACCTCGGTGTTGCCGATGTCGAGCGCCTGCAGCGCCGCCGGGTGCTCGACGGTGGTCTGGCGCGTGAGCCAGAAGAGCCGCGTGCCGTTTGCCGATAACGCCTCGTAATTTCCGGCGGGGATGGGGATTTCCATCAACCGTTGCGCGATGCCGTCGAGGGTGATCCCCGGCGCGGCAGTCGCCGATGCCCCGGGTTTGGCCGGTGTCACCGTCTTCTTTGCGGTGTCGGGCACGGCGGGGGACTGCAGCTCGTCGGCGGGCTGGAACGGGAAGCGCAGCCCCGGCTGCAGCGCAAGCGCGTAGATCTTCGTTTGGCGGTCGAAGAACGGCTCCGGCTGGCGCGGCCCCCACGGCGCCCCAACGAGGGACTGAAATGTCCGATCGGACAGGAAGTACAGCCATTTTCCGTCGGGAGTAAACGCGGGACTGTAGCTGTCGGAACGATCCGTCGTCAGGGCCGTGCGGTGTGCGTCCTGCACGCCAAAGAGCCAAATGCGCCCGAACGGGACGGCCGGCCGCACGTACGCGAGGTACTTCGAATCCGGCGACCAGGCGAGGTCGGCGAAATCGCCGTCCGGGGTGGAGTCAATCGCCACGGCAGTGCGGCGGTCGAAGCGGTACAGCCACAGCACCTGATTCTTGTCGTAGTATGCGAGCCACTGGCCGTCGGGCGAGGGGACGCCGTCCCAACGCAGCACGTGCGCGTCGCGGGTCAGCTGGTCGGGATCCCCCACGCCGTTCGCCGCCAGACGCCACCATTCCGTTTCACCGGTGCGATCCGACAGCGCGAGCACCGTCTTCCCGTCTGAGGAAAACCGTGCCTGCCGGTAGCGCACCTGCGCGCCCGAGCCTTGCGTGACATCGACGAGCCGTCCACCCGCCTGTCCCGCCGGCGCGACGAACACCTGCCCCCGTGCGGTGAGCACGACGCGCGAGGCGTCCGGCGAGAGATGCGCGGTGGTGAGGTAATCCATGGGGTTGGTCACCCAGCGCACGCGTCGTTGATCGAAATCGGTGGCGAGCCGGATATCGAGCGTCGTGTCGCTGGCGGTCGCGATGTCGTAGCGATGCAGGTCGGCGCCGAGCTGATACACGATGTGACCATCGGCGAGTGCCGGCGTCAACACGTCCCAGCCGCGGTGGTGGGTAAGCTGCTTCAGGTCGTGGCCTGCTTCATCCATCGACCAGAGGTTGATCGTACCATCCCGGTCGGAGGCGAAATAGATCCGGTTCTGCCACCACATCGGCGTCCGGCTCGTCCCGGCGTAGTCCGCGGTGAGCGGGATCGCTTCCGCCGCTCCGCTCGCGTACTTCCAGATATTCTGCGCCGTCCCGCCCTGGTAGCGCTTGGTGTGACTCCCTTGAAACGCGTAGCGCGTGAAGTAGAGGGTGCGTCCCGTCGCGTCGTAGCACGCGTCGCTTGCTTCGGCGAGCGGCAGCAGGTCGCGGCGGTTCGTGCGCGGATCGAGAGTGGCGAGCTGCCAGGAAGGAAGAGTGGAAGAACCGGGCGTCGTATAGAGGATGCGGCCGTCAGGCGTCCAGCCGACCGCCAGCGCGGGGGCTCCCTCCCAGGTGCGCCGCGTCGGCAGCCCGCCGCCGATCGGCATCGTGTACACCTCGGTCGGCCCTTCGTAGTTCGCCGAAAACGCGATCGTCGCTCCATCGGGCGAGATCGCGGCATGCGATTCCTCGCCGAGATGCGACGTGAGCCGGCGCGCCACTCCTCCTTGCAGTGGCACCGTCCAGAGGTCGCCCTCCGCAGTAAAGACGATCGTTTCCCCGTGGATCGCCGGCGAGCGGTAGTAGCCGAGCGTCCCAGGATCCTGGTGAGGTGTGGGGAAGGATCCGATGGACACGACGAGGACAACGAGCGCAGACAGGTACGTTCTGGTCATGCATGGCTCCAGGCGGCAGGGTAGCGACGGCGGCAGGGGAAAACATCGCGAAGGTTCCGGCAGTCGGCTAGCCGCGTGGGGGCGGTGCTCGTATTCTTGTGGGTCGACTTGGCTGCGCTCCTCGAGCTGGTTTGCCTCGGACCGCCTACGGCGCGACTCGGCGGCAAGGATCCTCCCTCCGATGTGCTGTGGCGCAAGCATCTCGGTCTGCTCATCTACCTCGCGTTGTCGCCCGACCGCTCGCGCGCCCGGGATCATCTGCTCGGCGTCTTCTGGCCCGAAAAGCCGGAGAAGGACGCCCGGCACTCCCTCAACGAAGCGGTGCGACGGCTGCGCGCCGGCCTCGGAGCGGGCCGGCTCATCACTCGCGGCGAGCTCCTCACGCTCCACGGCGACGGGCTGAGCGTCGACGTCCTGGACTTTGCGGCGCAGGCGGCGCGACACCGTGCCGAGGCCGTGCAGCTGATGCGCGGGGACTTTCTCGAAGGCTTTGCGGTCGAGGATGCGCCGGCGTTCGAGGACTGGGCGGCGCGCGAGCGCACCCGCTGGCGGGCGGTGGGAGCTGCGGCCTTCGTAGAGCTCGGGGATGCGGCCCTCGCCGCCGGGCGCTCGGGCGACGCCGAGGAGTACGCGCTGCACGCCCTCGCCCTCGAATCGCACAGTGAAACAGCGGCGCGGTTGCGGCTGCGTGCGATGGCGCTACGCGGCGACAGAGCCGGTGCGCTCGCCTGGTTCCACGAGTTCACTACCAGACTCCTGGCGGAGGTTGGCGAACAGCCGAGCACCGACCTGGTGGCGCTGGCGGATCGGATCCGGGAGCACAGCTGGCGCCGGTCTCCACCCCCACCACCCGAAGAGGCGCCGGCGCCGCTCGTGGGAGACGCCGAAGTCAGGCGGCGTGCCTTCCTGGTCGTGCACGAAGCGCTCTCCGGGGGATCGCGCGCACTCGCCATCATCGGCGGGCCCGGCATGGGGAAGACGCGGCTCCTCACCGAGTGTCTCAACCGGGCTGCGCTGGACGGGGCACTCACGGTCATCGCAACTCCCCTGGAAAGCGATCACGACGCGCCATGGAGCACGCTGCGGGGCCTGGGCCGCGCAGGCCTCGCCAACGCCCCCGGGAGCGCCGCGACCGATCCGGCGGCGCTCGGCGTGCTGGCGACCATCGCCTTCGATCTCGCCGGACCGACACCGCGTGTCCCCGCCGATCGCGGAGAGGTCGCTGCGGCTCTGGCGCAGCTGCTCGCCACGGTGGCGGAGGAGCGGCCGCTCGTCCTTGCGGTGGACGACGCGCACTACGCCGACGGGGCGACGCTCGAGGCACTGCTCGCGGCGCTCGCCGCAGTCAAACGCGGGCCCTTGGCGCTCGTGGTGTCCTGCCTGCCCGAAGCCGAGTACGGGCCGGCGGCGCTGACCCTGATGCGTAGTCAGATCGGGCGGCGGCTGGCCGGCGATACGGTGCGCCTGTCGGTACTGGCAGCAAGCGACATCCGGCAGCTCGTCGATGCCATGGCGCTCTGGTGCCCCGACGAAGAGAGCCGAGCACGCCTGACGCGGCGGATCGCATTCGAAACCGGCGGCATTCCCTTTCTGGCCGTGACGCTGCTGCAGGCGTTGCAGCGGGCCTCGACGATGCGAACCGACGTGCTGCTGTGGCCGCGTCCGGGGCAGACGATCGACGGCCCGCTGCCGATCAGCGTCCCCGATCTGGTCCGGATGGCCGTGGTGGCGCGGGTGTCTCAGCTCGACCCGCGGGACCTGCAGCTGCTGCGGACGGCGAGCGTTGGAGGACGCTCGTTCGATGTCGAGCTGCTGGCCGGGATGTGCGACCTGGCGCCGGAGGCATTGCAGGAGGCGCTGGCGCGCATCGAGCGGGCGGGACTCGCCACCTTCGATGGCTCCCGCTACGCCTTCGCGGCGCCGCTCGTGGCCGAGGTGGTGCGTCGTGAGTGTCTCACGCCGGGGCAGCGCTCGTCACTGCTGCGGCATGCCGCCGCGGCGCTCGCGACCCGTGACGACATGGACGCGCGCGTGTTGCGAGTCGAAATGCTCGCCGAAGTCGCACCGGGGCGCGAGGTGCTGGGGCTCGCCCTCTCTACCGTGGAGGAAGCGCTGGCGGCAGGCGCGGCCCGCAGCGGGCGCCGCGCCCTGAGCGCTGCAGAGCGCGTGGTTCAGGCGGGAGCGGCCGACGCGGGCGATGCCGCGCGGGTCGGGGAGCTGCGCCGCCGGGTCGAGGCATGAAGGCAAACGGAGCGAGGGGCCGGACAGCACCCCGTCGCTCCGTCAGACGCGCCGGAGGGGGCGCGCGAGGAACAGGGTAGCGCCGGCCGGTCATGTGGCGATCAACTGGCGGTGGTGCTAGTTTCCGGTGCCTTTCGCACCGACTTCTCGGGGGTTCAAGCGCCGCCGTGCCGCCACAACGACGACACCTCATCCTCCTCTGCGCCCTCGTCGGCCTCGCGTCGATAGCGGCGTGCGCAGGACCGTTTCCCCAATCCACCCTCTCGCCGACGTCGGACTTCGGCCATTCGATCGACCACCTGTTTCGGGGCATCTTCTGGTGGGCGGTCGGGGTGTTCGTGGTGGTGGAAGGAATCCTGCTCTACTCCATCATCCGGTTCCGCCAGCGGGAGGGCGCCCCTGCGCCGGCCCAGCACCATGGGCACACGACGCTCGAGATCGCCTGGACGCTGGCCCCGGCTCTGATTCTCGTCTTCATCGCGGTCCCGACCGTTCGGACCATCTTCGAAACCGATACCGCCCCCCCGGGTGCGCTGCGGATCGAAGTGACGGGGCACCAGTGGTGGTGGGAATACCATTACCCCGATCTCGGGATCGTGACGGCCAACGAGCTGCACATCCCCGTCGGGAAGCCGATCTCGGTGGACATCACATCCGCCGACGTGATCCACGCCTGGTGGACGCCGAAGTTGGGCGGGAAGCGGGACGCGATCCCGAATCATCACAATAGGATCTTTTTCACCGCCGATTCGGTCGGTGAGTTCATGGGGCAGTGTGTCGAGTACTGCGGCGCGTCTCACGCCAACATGCGCCTGCGCACCTTCGTCGACAGCGATTCGGCGTTTCAGGCGTGGGTCGCCGATCAGAAGACCGTTCCGGCCGTCCCGCCCAAGGGGAGCCCCGAGGAAGCGGGCCGGGCCGCGTTCATGAAATACGGGTGTATCGGCTGCCATACCGTGGCAGGCTATTCCAACGGACCGATCGGGCCCAACCTGACCCACGTGGCGAGCCGCACCATGATCGCCGGCGACATCATGATGAATACCGAGCAGCACCTGCGCGACTGGATCGGCAATCCCCCGGAGATGAAGCCGGGGTCGATCATGCCCAACCTCCACGTCAGTCAGCCCGATCTCAGCGCTTTGATCGCCTACCTGCAGAGTCTCAAATGAGCGAAGCCACCGGACTGAAGAGCTGGCTTACGACCACCGATCACAAACGGATCGGGAAGCTGTACTTCTGGACGGCGTTCGTCATGTTCCTGATCGGCGGGTTCGAGGCGGAGCTGATCCGCATCCAGCTCGCCAAGCCCGAGAACGGCTTCGTCAGCGCCGACACGTACAACCAGCTGTTTACAATGCACGGCACGACGATGGTGTTCATGGCGCTGATGCCGCTCGCCGCCGCCTTCTTCAATTACATCGTGCCGCTGCAGATCGGCGCGCGCGACGTGGCGTTCCCGCGCCTCAACGCGTTCAGCTACTGGGTGTTCCTGCTCGGCACGATGTTCATGAACGCGAGCTGGCTCCTCCCGCACCATCCGGCACCCGATGGCGGGTGGTTCGGGTACGCCACGCTCACCGAAAGGCAGTTCAACCCCGGCCCGAATATCGATTTCTGGCTGTTGGGCCTGCAGATCCTCGGCATCGCGTCGCTCGCCGCCGGGTTCAACTTCATCGTGACCATCCTCAACCTGCGGGCGCCCGGGATGAAGATGATGCGCCTGCCGGTGTTCTCCTGGATGACGCTCGTCACTTCGTTCCTCATGATCACGGCGTTCCCGGTGATCACCGTGGCGCTCGTGTTCCTGATGTTCGACCGTGTCTTCGGAACGCATTTCTACATTCCCTCCGCGGGCGGCGACCCGGTGCTGTGGCAGCATCTGTTCTGGCTGTTCGGGCACCCGGAGGTCTACATCCTGATTCTCCCGGCGATGGGCGTCGTGTCGGAAGTGCTGCCGACCTTCGCCCGCAAGCCCCTGTTCGGCTACACGGTGGTCGTGTACTCCGGAGTGTTGATCGGCTTCATGGGGTGGGGCGTCTGGAGC
>DASTHG010000369.1:0-4220 GCA_035718325.1 Gemmatimonadales bacterium
TTCCGAGCGTCGCCATTTCCTATGGCAGCTTCGATATCGAGCATCTGGAAAGCCACCGCGCCGGCCTCAGGCGACTGCTCGGCGGCATCGTGGCGATCAATGCGTTTCCGCGCGATACCCTCCTCAACGTGAATCTGCCGCCGATCCCCGGCGATCAGGTAAGAGGGGTGAGGGTCACGCACCTCGGGAGCCGCGTGTTCCACGAGGAGGTGGCTCGCATGAAGGACCCGTGGGGGCGGGACATCTACTGGATCGGCGGCGGGCACGTGACGTGGTCGGGGGGCGCAGATTCCGATTTCCGGGCCATGGGCGAGGGGTTCATCTCCGTCACGCCGCTGCACGTCGACATGACGAACTACGATTTGCTCGAGGCCGCGCGCGGATGGAGCCTGGGCGGCTAGGGAGCGCCGACACCTTCGGCGGCTACCGCACCCGTCTCGTCGAGCAGCTCCGCGAGCAGGGGATCAAGGACCTCGCCGTCTTGCGGGCATTCGCGGAAACGCCGCGCCATCTCTTCGTTCCCGATGCGGTGCGCCACCGCGCGTACGAGAACACCGCCCTGCCGATCGGAGCGGGGCAGACGATCTCCCAGCCGTTTACACAGGCCCGCTACCTGGAGACGCTGCACCTGCAGGGTGGGGAGCGCGTGCTCGAAATCGGCACCGGCTCGGGCTACCAGACCGCCCTGTTGTCGCGGCTCGTGGCACAGGTGTTTACCGTGGAACGGGTGCAGGCGCTCGCGGAGCACGCGCAGCGCGCCCTGCGGGCGGCCGAGGCGCGCAACGTCTCCGTGCTCCTGGGGGACGGAACGCTGGGATGGGCGGGTTACGCGCCGTATCACGCGATCCTCGTGACCGCCGGCGGGCCGGCCGTGCCGGCACCGCTGGTGGAGCAGTTGGCCCTTGGTGGACGCCTCCTCATTCCGGTGGGGGAGAGGGGGCGTCAGACGCTGACGCTCGTCGAGCGCACGCCGGACGGCGTGCGGACGACCGCGCTGGGCGACGCTCTGTTCGTACCACTGCTCGGGGAGCACGGATTCGATGGTTGAGCGCCTCATCACTTGGCTGCTGACGACGCTCCTGACCCTCGGCTACCCGGGGATCGTGCTCCTGATGGCGATCGAGAGCTCGATCTTGCCGCTCCCCTCGGAGCTCGTGATGCCCCCGGCTGGATACTGGGTCGCCAAAGGGAAGATGAGTCTCCCGATCGTGCTGCTCTGCGGCACGGCGGGGAGCGTGATCGGTGCGCTGGCGAACTACTGGGTGGCACAGCTCCTCGGACGTGCCTTCGTGCGCCGCTTCGGCCGCTACGTGTTGCTCTCGGAGCGGTCCCTGGAGCGGGCGGAGCGCTATTTCGCCAGTCATGGGGAGATCAGCACCCTCGTGGGACGGCTGTTACCGGTGATCCGGCATTTGATCTCGATTCCTGCCGGAATCGCGCGGATGCCCGTTTCCCGGTTCGTGACGTATACCGCGATCGGCGCCTTCGCCTGGTGCGCGGTCCTGACGGGGATCGGATACTTTCTCGGGGCTCACGAGGACGTGCTGCGCAACGAAGAGGTCCAGCGTTATGTCACGCGGGTGCTCATCGTTCTGATACCGGTGATCGCGGCAGGAGTGGGGACGTATGTCGCATTGCAGCGCCGTCGCCGGTCGACGTGAGCGGCGCTCGCTACGTCGTGAGCGGGCGGGTACAGGGCGTGGGGTTTCGCTGGTTCGTTCTGCGGGAGGCGACGCGGCTCGATCTGGCAGGACACGTCCGGAATCTTCCCGATGGGTCGGTTGAGGTCGTCGCAGACGGGGCCCCGGCCGGACTGGCTGCGCTCGAGTCGGTGTTGCGGAAAGGGCCAGCTGGCGCGCACGTCGAGGCTGTTGATAAATCGAATCTTTCACATCAGATCAAGCTGTCTAAGCCATTTGAAATCAGCTAACTGGATCGCGAGCTAACTACCGTGACGACGATCGATATCAAACGGCTGCGCAGCGCAGTGCGGGATGTCCCAGATTTCCCGAAACCGGGAATCATTTTCAAAGACATCACTCCAGTGTGGCTCGATCCCGAGCTGTTCGGAATGGCGATCGAAGCGATGGCGGCACCGTACGCCGGGGCTGGAGTCACGCGGGTAGTGGCGGTCGAGTCGCGCGGGTTTCTCTTCGGGGCGCCGATCGCGCTGCGGCTCGGAGCGGGACTCGTACCGGTGCGCAAACCGGGGAAGCTGCCTGCCGCCCGCCAGCGAGTGCAGTACGAGCTCGAGTACGGTACCGACGCTCTGGAGATGCACGCCGACGCGATCGCTGCGCGCGACCGGGTCCTGATCGTCGACGACGTTCTGGCGACGGGGGGAACGGCACAGGCGGCTGGAAGGCTGGTTCGGACCCAACAAGCGGAAGTTGCCGGATTCAGCTTTCTGATCGAGCTGGGCTTCCTCTCGGGGCGCGAGCGCCTCGATCCACTGCGCGTCGAGGCGCTGATCCGCTATTGAAGACGGTACTTGATTACGGTCTCATAACTCCGGTAAATTTCATCGCTTACGCCCCTGTAGCTCAGCATGGATAGAGCAGCGGTTTCCTAAACCGTTGGCCGGGCGTTCGAGTCGCCCCAGGGGCACTGGTGGCGGCGCAGCGTGGGTGAAACGGAGCGAGCGAGGATTGTGACGACATCGGTGAGAGCGGGAGACGCGTCAGCAGCGGGCCACGAAGATCGCGCCGCAGCGCTGCTCGGCTGGGTCGGGCGGCACAAGAACGGCGTCGTGTGGACCGTCGTGATCGTGGTCGTGGGGATTGCCTTGCTCGCGTGGCGACAGATCGCGAATCGCCAGGGCGAGCGGGTAGCGAGTCAGCAGCTCAATTCCGCGCGTCTGGCACTCGACAGCAAGAACTACCCGCTGGCCGCGAGCGAGCTCTCCCGCATCTCTGCGAATTATTCCGGCACCCGCTCGGCGAACGAGGCCACCATTCTCCTCGCCCAAACGCGTCTGGCCCAGGGGCAGTCCCAACAGGCGATCGAGATCCTCAAGGATTACGCCTCCGGAGCGCCCTCGGAGTACAAGGGGCAGGCGTTTGGGCTCCTGGGGGCGGCTTACGAGAACATCGGGCACCCCAAGGAGGCGGCAGACGCCTACCAGCAGGCTGCCAGCGCGGCCGAGATGCCGTTCCTCAAGGGTCAGTTCCTTTCAGACGCGGGACGCACCTGGCTGGCGTCCGGTGACACGGCGCGTGCCAAGGCCGCCTATCAGGAAATCGTCACCAAACTGGACTCGACGTCGGTGGCATTCGAGGCCAAAGAGCGCCTCGGAGAGCTTGGGGTCATGGTCAAGTAGCGCACTGATTTGCTGTTAGAATAACTTCGTATAATAGATGTTATGTTAAGTTGAGATGTGTAGGGATGTGGATAACAGCATCACCCAGCCAGCACCCCTCTGAAGACCAGCCGCGCCTGCCCCTCCAACCAGACGTCGCCGTAGCTGCCGTCGCGGCCCCGTTCAGCCCGGATGACGAGCGGCAGGCCGGTTCGGGTGATGATCGTCGCCGGGAGCTCCGACAGGCGCCATTCCCGCAGCATGCAAGCGGCCGCCACAGCCCCCGTGCCGCATGCCAACGTCTCGGCCTCGATGCCGCGCTCGTAGGTGCGCATCGCCCAAGCCCCGCGGGCGTCGGCGGGTGCGATGAAGTTGACGTTGGCTCCCGCGGTCCCAAGAGCTGGATCGCGGCGCAACGCCCGGCCACGGCGGACCAGATCGACGGCGTCCAGGTCTTCGACGACCACGACGAGGTGCGGAACCCCCACAATCGCGAACCCGATACGAGACTCGCCCGACGCGAGGGCGATCCGGGGCGCTGACGGGGCCGGAACGGTCGCCAGATGGAGCTCGGCCCGATCCGCACCAGCCAGGGTTCTGCTGTCGTAGGTCCCGGCATCGGTCTCGAGCCGCATCCGCTCGGAAACGAGCCCCAGGAGGGCGGCCAGACGCGTGCTACACAGCGCGGCATTGCCGCACATGGCCGCCCGCGAGCCGTCGCTGTTGAAGTAGGTCATCCGGGCGGAGCCTGCCGTGCTCCCTGGAGCGACGACGACGAGGCCGTCAGCACCGATACCGATGCCGCGGGCGCAAATGCTGCGGATGTCCTCGGGGGTCCACTGCTCAGGACTCGTGACTCGGCCGTCCACCATGACGAAGTCGTTACCGGACCCCGTCATCTTGTAAACCGGAAGCCCGACTA
>DASTHG010000370.1:0-2562 GCA_035718325.1 Gemmatimonadales bacterium
CGTAGGACGCAATGGGGAGCGGCCGGTACATGGCAGCGCCGAGCCACGGGGGCCAGTAGGGCTGGCCGAACGCCTGCCACAGCTCGGCCCAGCGGTGCACCCAGGGGTTGGTCTGGATGATGGAGACATCGTCCAGGGCGAAGGCGTTCTTCAGCGCGCGGAGATAAACGAGGATCGCGACGCCCGCCACGATCCCAAAGAGCTGCCGCCGCGTCAGCGTCAGGGGGCCGCCTTGCGCCGGGCGGCGTGCGCCGCAATGGAGTCCGCTGAAGCCGAATCGCCGCGCAAGCGCGCCGCGCCGACCTGGTTGGCGTAGCTCGCCGGGCACTGCGGGCAGATCCGGTCCGCGACCCCGAGCAGCGAATCGGCCAGCGCAGGCCGTTTCAGCGTAAAAGCGGCATCGGCGGCGGCGAGATAGACCCGTTGGTCGCGTGGGTACAGCTCGGTCGACCGCAGGAACGCGGTGAGCGCCTTATCGGTCTGGCGTGCCCACAAGAGCTGCCAGCCGGCGAGATCCCACGTGTGATAGGAGAGCGGCGCGTCGTCGAGCAGACTCGCCGTGGCGTGCGCGTTGTCGCGCCAAGCCGGGATGCGCCAGACCGTGCGTGCGCCGCCCAGCACGAACAGCGCGGCCGCGACCAGCGCGAGCGACCGGCCCTGGAGGTTGCGCAGTGTGCCGCCCACCGCGAGCGCGAGCCCCGCCGACGGCAGATAGAGCGTGCGCTCGGCGATGAGCACGCCGATCGGAAACACCAGGTTGGCGACCGGAGAGTATGCGATCGCGATCCAGCCCAGACCGTACGCCTCGAGCGCCCGGCGGCGTTTCCAGGCGAGCACCACAAGGACGCCCCAGATCGCGACGACCAGCACACCGAGGAGCAACCGCGCGTCCACGAGTGTGGTCACTGCGGTGCGCTCGGCCGGCGAGTAATCGGCCTGCAGGTGCAGCGGAAAGAGCAGCAACCGGCCGACATCGCCCAGCGCGGCGATGGCCGTGAGTCGCACGCTGAGCGGCGACGCCCCGTTGAACACCGGTGCCACGGCCACGATGCCCGCGCCGTAGGATCGGAACACGACATAGCGCAGCACGAAGTATCCGATCGCCACGATCGCCCACGTCGCGACGAACCAGGTGAGACGGCGCCGCTCCGGCAGGGGCCGCACGCCGAGTAGCCATGCGAACGCGATCAGCGCCGGCGTGACGATCGCGTTCTCTTTGCTCAACAACCCGCACGCGAATGCCAGTCCGCTGACCAGCGGCCGCTCGTACTCGAGCGCCGCGAGGACGGCGACAAGCACGAACACGCAGGCCATTAACTCATTGCGCCCCACGATGTTAGCAACCGCCTCCACGTGCACCGGATGCACGGCAAACAGTACTCCGGCGATCAGCGCCGCGGCGTCGCCGGCCCAGCGGCGCGCGAGATGTGCGACCAGGAGCGTCGCCGCCACGTGCCACACGACGTTGACGAAATGGAACCAGATCGGCGACCCAACCATCCAGTCGAGGGCGTACGTCGCGACGGTAAGAGGGCGATAGACGGTGGTGTTGAAGTTCCCCGCCCAGTACGACGCACCGAACGCGCGCCACAATCCCGACGGTGCGCGCACCAGCGGATCGAGTACCACGATGTAGATGTCGTCGAGCGCAAACCGATTCCAGAGCGACGGGAGATTCGCAATGAACGCGCTCGCTCCAACGGCGAGATAGAGGCGCCGGGAGCTCACCGCTGCACCTGGAACAGTGCTTTGCCCCCGGGCCACACATGCACGGCCGTGAGCCACCCCGGGTAGGCGCCGAGCAGCGTGTTCAGCTCCTGATCCGAACCTCCGCCGAATCCCGTGAGCAGCACGTGGGTCACGCCCATGCGCTCCAGATAGGCGCGATGGGCCGCTGCAGTGGGCTGCACCCACTGGCCTCCGTGGTAGTCGTAGACATAGAACGGCACCGTGGTGTGCCGCGTGTAGAGCCACACCAGCGCCTCACCGTCCGAGGCGAGCACGGCGTTGGCCGGCAGCGTCGTCAGGGTGGGGAGCATCTCGTGGAACGCGCCGTTCGCCGCCACATAGGCGTTTCTCCACCCCCGGTGCGCGAGGCCGGTCGTTTCCTGGATCAGGTAGCCGACCACGATGGCGGCGGCGACCAGTCCCACGGGGATATGCCAGCGCCGGTCGCGCTGGTACAACCGCACCGCGCCCGCCGTCCAGATCAGAGCGATCCACGGAAGTACTGCCCACTCGAAGCGATCGGGGTCGAACGGCCAGACGGCGAGGATGGCGAAGTATCCGACCAGCGTGAACGCGATCGCCGATCGCCGCCAGATCGCCCACCATCCGTACGCGCCGATCAGCAACGCCGCAACGCCGAACAGGAGATACAGCGGCCGCGACCCGACCCACGCGAGGGTGATCGTGCCGAGCGGCCGCGCCAGATCGGGAATGCTCCTGGCGTAGGCGCTGAGCCCACTTTGCTTCACCACCTCCGCGTAGCTGCCGTAGTTGATCGCCATCCCGGGGTCGATGCCCCGGGCGTGCGCCGCCGCCCCCCCCCCCCCCCCCCCC
>DASTHG010000371.1:0-2259 GCA_035718325.1 Gemmatimonadales bacterium
GCCGAGCCCCAGGCCACGCTGCGATTGTGACACCGCCAGCGAGCGTAGCAGGCCAGCCGACTGGTAGGTCTCGACCACGGCGCACCCGGCGACGCGGCCGCCCTCGCGAGCCACGAGCGCCGTCGCGAGGTGCCGCTCGACCTCCGCTCGCGGCAGGCGATGCGACGCGAGCAGGTCGAGGATGCCCGGGAGATCGTCGGGCTGGGCGGGTTCGATCGAAAAGGACATAGGTGCAATCTAGGGGGCACGTCACTCTGAGTGACAGATAGCCGAGGCGCGGCTATCAGCCGCGATACCGGGAGGCACGGTCCCGTTGTCCCAACCGGGAATCGACTCGTTGGGATGTTGTCGTGACTGCCCAAGGACATATGCTCTTGCGGCCCGGAGTCCACGGGGACTCACGGATTCGATGTTGTATCCCTTGGCCCACCGCAGTGGCCGCGATGCTGCGGAGTGACCCTCCCGATTGGACAGGACGGAGCTCCCGCCTTTCAACCGTTGCAGCATTTTCGAAATGCTCGTTGTCGGGTGCAGTTGCAACAGCAGGTGCACGTGTGTCTGTACGAGCCCCAGGGCGTGAACGCCGGCCCGCTCCTGGTTTGCTACCGCGGGCAGGTATCGTGCGAGGAAACGCGCGACTGGTAGATCGATCAAGGGCTGCCGCTCCCGTGTCGTCCAGACGATGTGAACGTAGACGCGATCGCGCATGATGAAAAATGAGAGCGCGTCGCTCGATTGCTGTCATCAGATTCACCCCAAACGGACCCATTCTCTTTGAACCCGGTACGGAGCGCCTTGCCCGTCTTATCGCGGCTAATAGCCGCGACTCGGCTATCTGTCGCGTAAGAGCGACGCCGTCGGGCCGGTACCCTGTCTCGATTCACCCCGTCTGCGGAAGCTCCTCCCCACTCGTCGGGACGGCGGAGCGTGCCGTCTTCCGCACTCGACGCCGCTCCAGCCAGATCCCGAGCGACGCCACCAGCGCCGCCCCCACGCCCGTCCCCATCGTCTGGAACCAGAGCTGATACTGCACCAGCATCCGTCCGCACTTGGCGGAGAACAGCGGCCCCACCATGCTGCCGCACGACGGTTGCTGCCTGATGAACACCCATCCGGCCGCGATCCCGATCCCGAGCGGGAGGAACGCCAGCACGATATGTCGAAACGCAATACGCATGATCGACCCCTCCTCATCTCCTACCGTCCCCTTCCGTCCCCTACCGTCCCCTACCGTCCCCTACCGTCCCCTACCGTCTCCTACCGTCCCCTGCAAATCCGCCATCTGTCGATCTCCCGCCCGTCTCTCATCACATGGTAGTCGTCGAAGCAGGCGACGGTCAGACACGAATGATTGGGCACGATCTCGATCCGGTCGCCGACCTTCAGCTCGCGCAGCGCCCGGCGCGAGCCGCGCACCACGCCGTGCTCCTGCGACAGTGATGCGACGTGCAGCGCGTGATGACCGCGGACGTCCCCGAACGACGGCGCCAGGTCGAGGTGAGTCGGGCCCGGGTCCTTGGACAGCGCCAGCGCACCGGCATCGATGACCAGGTGATCCGCCCCCGGCTGGTGCGACACCACGCTCGCCAGCACCGTCACCCCCACGTCCTGCGGCTCGCAGCAACCGATCTCCACCATCGTGCGGTCGTAGAATACGTAGTTGCCGGGACGCGCCTCTGTGACGCCGGTCAAGTCCTGTACGGCCGACATGGCGGGCGTCGACCCCACGCTGATGGCGCGCACGGCGATTCCCGCCACCTTGAGCCGCTCGGCGAACTGCACCATCACGAGGCGCTCTTCCTCGGCCACCCCCGCCGCCTCGTCTGTGTCGCGCGTCTTGTACGCATGCCCCGAATGCGTCAGGATGCCGTCGAACACGATGCCGCTCTCGCGCGCCAGCTCGCGCGCCACCCGGATCGCGTAGGGCGTCGTGGGATCCACCCCGGCGCGATGCGTGCCGCAGTCGACCTTGAGCCAGACGTGCAGCCCCGACCCCGAGAGCGCCTGGGCGGTTTCGAGATCGTCGGTCACCACGCGCAGCGTGACACTCGGTCGCGCGGCGATGCGCTGCGCGTGCACGATGTGCGTGGGATCGATCGGGAACGCCCACGTGAGGTCCTGGACGCCGGCGTCGGCGAATGCCTCCGCTTCCGCGAGCGTCGCGACGGTGAGCCCCACCGCGCCGAGCGCGATCTGGCGCAGCCCCAGCTCGGGACACTTGTGGGTTTTGGCGTGCGGCCGCAGCTGCACGCCGAGCTG
>DASTHG010000372.1:0-4011 GCA_035718325.1 Gemmatimonadales bacterium
CGGCTCGGCGTGTCGATCGACGAGCTGCACGCCGCCATCGCGGATGAGATCGGAGTGAAAGAATCATGATCAACGCCGTCGAGATTCACGAGCTGGACTATCGCGCCGGGAAGAATTTTCAGATTCAGGGCCTCGACTTGACCGTCCCCACCGGATCGATCTACGGATTCCTCGGACCCAACGGCTCGGGGAAGACCACCACCATCCGCCTCATCCTCGGGTTGCTGCGCGCCCGCGCGGGGACGATCCAGGTCCTGGGTGAGCCGATGCCGCTGCGTGCACCCACGGTGCTCGCGCGCGTCGGATTCGTCCCCGAGCAGCCGCACCTCGATCCAACACTGACGGTGTGTGAAACGATGCGCTTTCGGGAAGCCTTTTACCCGACGTGGGACGGCGACTGGGCAGGACGGCTGCTGAAAGCGTTCGATCTCGACCCCCACCACCTGTTCGGAAAGCTCTCCAAGGGACAGAAGGGAAAGGTGATGATGCTGCTCGCCCTGGCGCAGCGCCCCGACCTCCTCGTACTCGACGAGCCGACCGACGGTCTCGATCCCGTGGTACGGCGCGACATGCTGTCGGCCCTGATCGACTACGTGTCGCAGCACGGCGCGACCGTTTTCATCTCGAGCCACCTGGTGCACGAGCTGGAGCGGATGTGCGACTGGATCGGCGTCATGGACAACGGGCGTCTCGTTTCCCACATGCCGATGGAGCGGTTCAAGAACGGCATCAAGCGGCTGCTCGTGTCGGGAGCGCCGGCGGATACCGCATCAGCGCCGTTCGCAGTGCTCGCCCGGGATCGCAACGGGTCGGCGTCGGAGACCTGGGTCGTGCGTGGATGGGAGTCGGGCATGACCGCGTGGTTCGACGGTCGCGGCGCGTCTGTCCAATCGATCATCGACGTCGATTTGGAAGACGGCTTCGTGGAACTGTTGCGCACGTTCCGCACGCCGCACGGACAGGAGGTGCACTGATGTTTCGCGTCGTCCTCTACGGACAGTGGAAGTGGTCCCGGATCATCGTTGTGCTTGGTGCGATTGCCGGCTTCGCGTTGCCGATTCTGTCGGTTCAGGGAGCGACGGGCGACCCCGCGAGCGCCCTGAGGCCGGGCGAGCTGCTGGGGATCGTGCAGGCGTGGGGCGTGCTCTATCCCGTTCTGGCGGCGGCCCTCGGTCTCCTGGTCGCGATCG
The DNA here is from genome assembly GCA_035718325.1 of Gemmatimonadales bacterium. Classification (GTDB taxonomy): domain Bacteria; phylum Gemmatimonadota; class Gemmatimonadetes; order Gemmatimonadales; family GWC2-71-9; genus DASTHG01. The sequence goes on from DASTHG010000372.1 coordinate 1,191, forward strand.
CGACCTGGGCCCCGGATCACCGCGGGCGTCACGTCCAGGCACTCTCCCTGCCCCTGCCCCGCTGGCGTTACGTCCTGCTGCGATTTGCCGCTGGACTCGTGTTGCTCGTGCCCGCGATGCTCGGCGTCCTCGCTGGAGCCGTGCTGGCAAGCGCCACCGCCACGCTGCCCGCAGGGCTCGAGACGTACCCCGTGGCGCTCGCGATCCGGTTCGCCCTCGCCCTGGCGGTGGCCTATGCCGTCTTCTTCGCCATTTCCGCCGGGACGACACGCACCGCCGGGATCATCCTCGGCATCATCGGCGCCGTGATCGTCGTGCAGGTCGTGGCGAGCGCCGCGGGAATCGAGCTCGATCTCACGAGTCCTGTGCAGGCAGTCGTCATGAACTGGCCGGGCCCCCTCGCCATCTTCACCGGCCGCTGGATGCTGATCGATGTCTGAGCGAGTGCCCGCCGCCTGCTGCGCGGTGGTCCTCACCCTCTGCGCGCCGCTCGCAGGCCAGATTCCGAAGCTACGCGCGCGCGCCGATAGCCTGCTGGTCGAGTGGCGACAGGCAAAGCAGTTCGCCGATCTCCAGGACTCACTGCGGCTGGGGCGGGAGCGTGGCGGGCGCGACACCATCCGCGCGGGCTCTCTGACCTACCTGGTGAATCCCTCACCGCTGCCACTCGCCCAGGCTGCCGCCATCGCATGGCCACAAGTCGAGCGGTTCTATGGTCCCGCGGCCCAGGCCTTCGCACAGCGCCCGTTCCTCATTCAAGCAGTGGATCCAGATACGAACGAGGACGTGCCGCCCGGACAGGCGATCAAGATTCTGTGGAACACGGATGTCGCGCCGCTGGCACGCGCGCTCGTCGCCATGGCGGACCTAGGGCCCTTGGACCCCGGGCTCCGTGACTGGCTCGGGGGAGTGGTCGTTCCGCGGTTCGATTCCGGCCCTGCCCACGCGGCGGTGTACGTTCAGCTGGTCACCGCCCCTTCGCAGGCCGCGCAGCGTTGTTACCGGGGCGACCCGACTGCGTGTCGCGACGCGCTCTCCCTCGGCGCGATGACCGATCCGGCGAGCCAGTGGTACGGACCGGCGGAGCGACGCGCGCTGGTCTTGACGCAATACGGTGACTTCCTGCGTCGCACGAACCACGGTCTGGCCGTCCGTTCGTGCGAGCAAGGGTCGAATGAATCCTGTCTCGAGCTGCTGCGGTCGCTGGCTCCTGGGGCTTTGCCCCAGCCGCTCGACTATCAGGCGCGGCTCACGTTCCTCGAGACCGCGGTGCGGGTAGGCGGTGCCGAGACGTTCCAGCGATTCCTGGCGACCCCGGCTGGCCCGATGGGGAGTCGCCTCGCCGCCGCCGCCCGCGTGAGCGAGGACTCGCTCGTCGGACGGTGGCGCAGCGACGTGCTGGCCGCGCGCCCGACTCCGGTTCCCTTGCCCGTGTGGGGCGCCTGGGTGGCCCTCGGGTGGATCGTCGTCTTCGGGACCTGCGGCCTGAGGAGCTCGCGATGGCGCGTCAGCTGAGGTGGTGGATCGCGGCACCGTTGGGCGCGTGCCTCGTCTTCGCGATTGCGTATCTCCCGCCGCGGCCGATGCCGCTCCTGGGGCAGCGAGTCTTCCGCCTCGCCCAGACCTTCGAGCCACCCACCCCGTACCGGCAGCGTGTCCAGGAGCTAGCGGGCCGCTACCGCCGCACGGCGTTCGAGCTGGCCATGCGCGAATACGAGGACTCGCTGCGCCCCGAGCTCGAGCAGCACCGCGCGCAGGAGGTCCCAGGTCCGGCGGTGTACTTCGCCGGGCCGGACTCGCTGTCCGATTCGGCACAGGGGCTCGTGCGCGCCCTGCTCGAGCGCGCATGGAACCGGCTCGGACTCGGGATCTCGAAGATCTCGGTGGGTGTCGTGATCAGCGTCGTATTCCAGCGTCCGCCGCCCCAGGAAGCACCGGCGCACTTTCCTCAGGCGGACGTTGACCTGATCCCCGACTCGACCAATCGCACGACATGCCTCGCCTTCATCCCTATCATCTACTGGGGACGGCCCGGGATCCTTAAGCTCGCCCGGCCCGCGCCGACCGCCAAGCTCGCCGAACAACTACAGCGCAGTCTCGGAACCTGCGCCTACTTTGCGAAGTTCGGGGCACCCGGTCAGGAGATCGCCCGGTGGTTGACCTCCCGGCATTACGACCTCGCCGAGGATCCCTGGACCATGCGCACGCCGGCGCGATCGTCGCGAGTCGGTTTATGGGACCCGGATTTCAACGAACTACTGGACCCAGATAAGCCGTGGTTCTGGTTTCAAGTCTACCGGTACGGGCCCGATGCCGTCGGATGTATTGCAGGCCGCCCCGCGGCGTGCGGTCGCGCCGCGCTCGCAGGCGGTCCTGGCCCAACGTCACCCATTGTCAGCACCGAGCAGAATTGGCGTACGCCGGCGTCGCCAGCCGGCGCCAACCGCTATTTCGCCGATCTGGTCGACGATATCGGACCGGAGCGGTTCGGCCGTTTCTGGAATTCCGAGCTGCCTCCGGACACGGCGCTCGCGACGGCGATGCGGATGCCCGTGGGTGAGTGGACCCGCCGTTGGCAGGCGACGCTCGTCCCCCCGATCCGGCTCGGGCCTGTGGCGCCCCCGAGCGCCATGATGTTGGCGACACTCCTGGGAGTCGTCGCGGTTGCGCTCGTGATGTTGACGGCGAAACGGCGCCAGGTGCGATGAAGGATCGGTTCCTCGCACTCGTAGTAACCTGCATGAGTCTCTGCCAGACGCTGGCCGCGCAGAGCCGCTGGGACCGGCAAGTCGACGCCCGGATCACGCAGGCCGGTGGGACG
>DASTHG010000373.1:0-3197 GCA_035718325.1 Gemmatimonadales bacterium
ACGCCATCTTCTCGGTGAGATGCGCCTGGCGCAGCTTGCTGCCCGTGATGGCGGTCTCGACGCGCTGGAACGCGCCACGATGCCCGCGGCTCGCGAGGAATTTCACGGCGGAAATGCGCACTTCGCGCTCCGAGTCCTCCACGCCCCGCTCCAGCAGTCGCAACGCCGTGGGCGACGCGATGGCGATCAGCGCTTCCGCCACCGCCAGCTTGATCTCGCGGTTCCCCTCGGTGAGCAACCGCTCCATCCCCTCAGGGGCGCCATTCAGGCGCAGCCGTCCAGCGAGCCGCACCATTTCGAGCGCGGTCCCCTGGTCGTTGCTTGCCAGCGCCTTCAACACCTCACCGGGATTCACCGCGGCGAGCCGCTCGGCCGATTTCTTGACGAGCGTCCGCACCTGTTCGTTGTTGAGCCGCGGGACCCATCCGGCCAGTGTCACCAGGGCCTCCGGCTGCAGCTCCTTGAACAGCTCTCCGAGCTCCTCCTCGGTGGGATGCATCGTCGCTTCGTCCAGCGCTTGCAGCAGCTGCGACAGGGAGTCGGGCTGGGAGAGCCGCTGGGGGATCGCCACCAGCGCGATCTTGTGTTCCGGAATCAGATCCTTGCCGCGTTGCAGCACGCCCGCCAGCTCGCGCAGCACATACGCCACCGAATGGAAGTCCCCCGAGCCGAGCAGGTAGGGAATGAAATTCTCGATAATCGAGATCAGCTCGCTGCGCACTGTCGCATACGTCTGTGATTCGGTCAGATCGAACAGGACCGAGAGCACGTTATGCCGCAGGTCCTGCGAGTACTCGCGATCGACCTCGTCCTGGAGGTAGGCGATCTCCTGGTCTTCGAGGAAGTAGAGGGTCGTGTCGAACTCGTCGACCGACACGACCTCGCGTGGCGCCTCCTTCTCGATCTGGTCGCGCACCTGCGCGGGCGGCGCCACTTCGCTCGGCCCTTCCGCTTCGATCGGCGTGCCCACGTCCACCGAGATTTCGCGGAAGGTGTAGGTCAGGTACTGGAAGTCTTCCTGCCACAGCAGCGTGAGGAGATCGTCGGCCGCCTCGGCCTGCAACGTACGCGCCTGGTGCAGCACCTGGAGGAAGCGCACCAGCTCCGCATCTTCGACCCCGGGACGCATGGTCACCGACCGCACCCCGTCCTTGAACAACGTCCAGGCGATGCTCTCGTTCTTCTGATCGTGGCTGTAGACGAGGTTCCCCTCCCAGCGCAATTCGGTTTCCTGCACCTCGAGGGAGAGGTCTTCGGTGGATTGCCAGATCTTGCGGCAAGACCCGCGGACGTTCTCGATCGCCCGCTGATAGACGGGGTTGTTGGGGAGGTACAGCTGCACCGCGCGCAGCGCCTTCCCAATCAAGGAAAGCAGCTCCTCGACCTGCGCCGGTGGGAGGGCGAGCTGGGTGCCGAAGGCTTCCGTCACCGCTCCCCCTGCTCGGCGACCAGGGCGACGTCCTTGTCCCCCCGACCGCTGAGGTTGAACAAGACGAGGTCCCCAGGCCGCCACCGCGCGTTCGCGTGCCTGGCCCACGCCACCGCATGGGCGCTCTCGAGGGCGGGCACGATCCCTTCGAGACGGGCCAGGGCAGCGAACGCCTCAAGGGCCTGTTGGTCCGTCACCGTCTGATACAATACCCGCCCGGCGTCCTTCAAGAAAGCGTGCTCCGGTCCCACACCGGGATAGTCGAGCCCTGCCGAAATGGAATGGGCTGGCTGGACCTGCCCATCGACGTCCTGCAGCAGATAGCTCTTGCTGCCGTGGAACACCCCAGGCCGGCCGCGCGACAGGGTTGCCGCATGGTGGCCGGTCTCGAGCCCGAGACCCGCGGCTTCGACCCCGACCAGCTCGACCCCCGGGTCGTCGAGGAAGGCGCTGAAGATGCCGATCGCGTTCGAGCCGCCGCCGACGCAGGCCACGACCGTGCGCGGCAGCCGGCCGTAGCGTTCCAGCACCTGCGCCCGCGCCTCGCGGCCGATGACCGACTGAAAGTCCCGCACCAGGCGCGGGAAGGGGTCGGGACCCACCACCGAGCCGATGATATAGTGAGTGTGCGTAACGCTCGTGACCCAGTCGCGCAACGCCTCGTTCGTGGCGTCTTTCAGCGTGCGCGTGCCCGATGTCACCGCCACGACCTTCGCCCCCATCAGCTCCATGCGGTAGACGTTGAGCCGCTGGCGGCGCATGTCCTCTTCACCCATGTACACGACGCAGTCCAGCCCGAAGCGTGCGCAGACCGTCGCCGTCGCCACGCCGTGCTGCCCTGCCCCGGTCTCGGCGATGATGCGGCGCTTGCCCATCCGGAGGGCGAGCAACACTTGACCCAACGTGTTGTTGATCTTGTGTGCTCCGGTGTGGTTCAAGTCCTCGCGCTTCAAGACGGCGATCACCCCGTCCCCGAGCTCCGCGGCGAGCCGCGGTGCGTCGCTCAGCGGTGTCGGCCGGCCGACGTAGTCGCGGGACAGCCGATCGAACTCCTGCCAGAACGCGGGATCGGCACGCGCCGCGTCGTACACCCGCGCCAGCTCATCGAGCGCCGCCATCAGCGTCTCGGGAACGTAGCGCCCGCCATAGGAGCCGAACTGGGTCGTCTGGCCCATCAGCGGCCGCTCCCGCGCGCGTGCCGCGTCACGCCGGCGAGCCCGCGCACCGCCGCTTGCGGATCGACGAGCCGCGCGACCGCAGTTCCCACGAGCACGTGATCGGCTCCCACCGCCGCCACGCGCTCGACGTCACCGCGACCGGCGATGGCGCTCTCTGCGACGACGACGATGTCTGGAGGAACCTGCGCGACCAAACGGTCCGCCGCATCGCGATCGATGGTGAAGCTGTTCAGATCCCGGCTGTTGACACCGATCAGGGTCGCGCCTGCAGCGACGGCGATTTCGAGCTCGCCCGCGCTATGCACTTCGACGAGCGCCGCGAGCCCGAGGTCCGTCGCTGCGCGCACCAGCGAGCGCACGCGGTGCGGCTCGAGGATCCGCACGATGACGAGTACCGCGGCGGCTCCCAGAGCGCGCGCCTCGACGACCTGCAGCTCCTCCAGCAGGAAATCCTTGCGCAGCACAGGCAGCGGCACGGCGGCCGCCACCTGCTCCAAATCGTCGAGCGAGCCGCCGAAGAACGCCGGCTCAGTCAGCACCGAGATACCCACCGCACCGCCGGCCGCGTAGGCCCGGGCATGCGCGACGGG
>DASTHG010000374.1:0-4953 GCA_035718325.1 Gemmatimonadales bacterium
CGTCTCGATCTGCTTTTCGGGGCTCGAGCAGGCCAGCCCTGCCAGGACGATCGTCAGCGTCACCGGTCGCTGCGCATTCATCCGACCCTCCGCAGCAGGATCCCATGGGCCTGCAGCAAGCGCTGCATCCGGCTGCGGGCCATGTGCAGGTCCTCTCCCACGAAGCCGAAGCGCTGGGAGAGCGAGTCGAGGTGTGCCTGGCAGGTGGGGTCGGCGGCGGCGCAGCGCTGAAACGCCGCGCCCAGCGAGTCGAGCGCCTCGGCCGTTCTCGACAGCTCGAGGCTCAGATCGGCATGCACGCGCAGCAGGTCGTCCGGCGGCGTCACTGCGCGGAAATGCGCGGCGCGCTCCTGGACTCGGGCGGCGGTGCGGGTCACGATGTCGCGCACCACTGCCAGGCTGTCGTTTGGAATCTGATTGTGCACGACGGTGAGCTGCAGCCGGGCGGTCATCTGAAACGCTGCGACCATCGCGGCGTCGACGTCCGCATGCAGGGTGGCGGCGTAACGCGCGTATGGGTCGCCGCTGCAGGCCACGACCTGGGCCAGCATGCCGACCAGGAGGATCGGACGGGCCTGATGCACGCTGCTACAACATGAGGAACAGGCGGATTCCCATCCCTACGATCAGCGCGATGACGAGCGAGGTGAGCGTCCCGATCAGGACGTACTCGGCGAAGTCGCGGTCGTCGAGCGCCTGGTAGCGGACGATCGCCTTGGCGGCGAGGATCAACCCCAGTGCGCTGAACTGGCCCGACAGCACGAGGGTGAGCGCCAGGGTACGCTCCAACACGCCGATCACGAGCCCGCGTGACAGCTCGACCGCCGGGACGGTGATCGCCTCTTTGCCGCCTTTCGGCGCCTCGTGTACCGGCACGAGGTCGAGCACGCGCCGCACCAGCGACGCCCCGCCGGCGCAGGTATACCAGTACCCCGCGGCGAGCAGCAGCAGGCGGCCCCAGAAGTATCCCGCCGCCGTGGCGTAGACGAGGCTGCGCGACAGCCAGGCGAGTGCGATCGCGGCGACCACGGCGCCGGCTTCGCACACGAGCGAGCGCACCGGCGTCGTCCATCCGGCCTTGCGCCAGGGCGCAAAGCCCGATGCGATGGCGAACGCCAGCAGCAGAGCGGCGGGGACCGGGTTCATCGCGTCAGGACCTCTTGGAACATCGTATCACCGAGGACGACGAGGTGCCAGGCCATGCGGCGGCGGCGGTGCGAGATGCTCGTCGGGGCCACACCGACGAGCCGCGCGAGCTCTTTGAGTAACGCCTTGGGGCGGGCGCGCTGGGCGTTGGCGAGCATACGCTGCCCGGCGCTCCAGCCGCGGTACAGCGCCGAGTAATAGCGCGCGTAGCCGTCGACGCAGGCGTCGAATCCGCCGAAGGCGAAGACCCGCTCGTCGATTTTGGCGGCATCGAGGGCGGCGCGGGCGGCGTGATAGCAGGGGCCGTCGAGCTCGGGAGCGGTGGCGCCGCGATGCAGCGGCGTCGTGAGGCTGCCGGTGCCGCAGGCCACCACCCACTCGACGTCCGGCAGGCGCAGGCGCAGCTCGTGGGCGGCCTGCCACACGGGGGCGGGGCTCGTGAACAGGGCTTGTAGCTCGTCGCCCAGCGTGATGGCGGCGCGTGCGGCGAGGTGGACGCGGAAGCGCGTGTTGAGCTCCCGCGCCAGCTCGCGCAGTCGCTGCTGCAGGGTCGCGCGCGCCCGCGGCGTGCGGGCCCGCGAGGCGACGACGTCGGCGAGAAACGCCACGTACGCAGGTCGTGCCATCCCGGGCAGTATACCCCGTGATGACGTTATTCGTCAATTAGCACGCAAGTGACGTTTTTCGTCATTTTTTCCAACAGTGACGTTTTTCGTCAATCGGGGGCCCGGCGATGCCACTGCAGGGCAAAGCCGACGCCGCGCCGCCACGTCGCCCGGCGCTGCGCCGACGGCGGCAGGTCGGCCGCGTCGAACAGCGAGCCCGTGCGCGTCCCTTCGAGCCGCAGCGCCGCGTCGAGCCGCGGCGACACGGGGAACGCCCAGGACAGCGCCGCCACGGCGCCGACCCGGCTCCGCGACGACGCCCCCTGGGGCATCCAGAGATCGAGCACCGGCCCCGCCTCGAATCCGAGCCGGCTCGCCGTGCCCACCTGCGCCACGGTCCAGGACAGGAACCCGGCGAACTCGACCAGGCGCAGCTGATGCTCCTGGATCACCGTCAGGTCGCCGTCCGTCGCCCCGAACCCGGTCGATCCCGTCAGCACGCGCACACCGACTGCAAGGTGCGGGAACTCCCGGCCGATGCGCAGCGCCACGACGGTGGCGCGAGTCGGCCCCACGCGCAGCCTGCTCGAGTCGCGCCCGCTGCCGCTGAACGCGGTGAGCCCGACCTCGGGTGCAAGGCTCCATTGGCCCGGGAGCGCCGGCGTCGTGGCCACGCAAACGAGTAGCAACGCGAAGCAGCTGCGCATAGGTCCGTCTCCTTTCAACGCATTTCGAGGTCAGTCCACCCGGTGGTGGCGTTCCGGTCGCCCTTCAAGATCCAGTTGTAGCCGGCGTGGGTGAGGTCGCCCACAACGGTCGCGTCGATCTCGTTTCCCACGAGGTCGTCGTTCGTCTTGATCAGCCCGGCGGCATAGGTCCAGATCTTTCGCAGGATCTGGGCGGCCCACCACACCTTGCCGACCGTGGTCTTCTGGTCCTTCCCGGCGGTGTACAGCTTGTAGACGCTGTCGGCTGTCGCGAAGAGACGGTTGATGCTGGTGTTATCGGTCTTGATCACGCACGGCGTGTCGTCATCTTCGATCATCAGCACCCGCACTCCCTGCCCGGGGTGCTGTGCCTTGTAGGTGTCGAGGTCCGTCTGCGTGTACAGCAGCACATCACCGGTCCAGTCCGCGTCGTTCTGATCGTAGTACTGGAAGCCCGCCTGGTGCTCTCCGGCGCACGCGTAGTCCTTGAGCGAGTCGGTCTGTCCCAGCTGCCCGAGGATGTGGACCTCATATTCGGGGGAGCCCTTCAACCATCCTTCAAAGTCTCCCACGACATGGGATTTGCGCATGTACAGCCCGGCCGGCGGCGTCACCGTGCCGCCTCCCCCGCCCGATCCACCGCCGCTGCCGCCGCAGTCGAGGTCGATACACTGGATGCGAGCCGGCGGTGTCTGGAAGTCGGTCTCGACCGGGACCATCGCGATGACGGGCGTGGCAGGGGGCGCGTCGGCACTCAACAGGTAGCGGCGGCCCGCCGGGTCGAACGCCACGGGTGAGTCGTGGTCCTGCAGCGCCGTCGCGACCAGCACATTCGCGTCCCCGCTCCACGCCGCGCGCTGCGCCGGCACGGGCAGATACACTTCGAGCGGAATCGCGCGGTCGAGCTCGGCGCCCACATCGGCAGCCGTCGTGTTGCTGCCCTCGGCGAGATAGCGCAGCGCGCGCCCGCTCGCCGCCGGGAGGAAGCGCTGCAGCTCGATCTTGTGCTCGGGGAAGGGCGACGCGTCGAGTTGCGCCTTTACGTAGGCACGGAACGCCGGACTCGCGAGTGCCTTGGCGAACAGCTGGGCGAGGCGGTCGGGGCGCACCGCGGCCACTCCCGGCGGCGCGGCGGCGGGCGGTGAGGCATCGGCCGGCAGCGCGGAGCCGGTCGGTGCGCGGTCGCGACAACCGTTGAGCGCGACGAACGCGACACCGATCATCGTGAGGGTCACGGGGACACGGAGGGTGGACATCGGTCACTCCTGAAAGAGGGGGCCACAACCTGTGCCCACTCCTCCGTCCGACTGTCGTCCGAAACGCGCCGCACCCGTCGAAAACGCGCGGGACCGCCTCCCCGGCATCGGACGTGCTGTTTAGCTTGTACTGCCCATGCTGCTGCTCGCGGCCTTGGTCGCCTTCGGCGACACGACTTCTACCTCCTGGCAACAGCAGGTCGCCTACCGCATCAGCGCGTCGCTCGACGAATCGGCCGGCGTGCTCACCGGCCACGAGCGCATTACGTATGTGAACCGCTCGCCCGATGTGCTCACCGCGTTCTATGTCCACCAGTACCTCAACGCCTTCCGTCCGGGGTCGCGCTGGAGTGCCGTCGACCAGTCGGAGGGGCGGGTGCGGTTCCAGCGCCTCAAGGACCCCGACTTCGCCTTCGAGCGCATCCGGAAGAGCAGCGTGATGGGCGAGGCGCGCGCCCCCGACTATCCCTTCGCCCCCGACTCGACGATCGCGCACTGGACGTTGCCGCATCCGCTGCTGCCTGGGGATTCTCTCACCGTCGACATCGACTGGCAGGCCCGCCCCTCGACGCTGCCGCGCCGCCAGGGCCGGCAGGGGCGGCGCTTCGACTTCGCGCAGTGGTATCCCAAAGTCGTGGTGTACGACCGCTACGGCTGGGAGGCGCATCCGCTGTATCCGGCCGGCGAGTTCTACGGCGAGTTCGCCACGTACGACGTGACGCTCGATCTCCCCCAGGACCAGGTGATCGGCGCGACCGGCGTCCCGGTGTGCGGCGATCCGGGGTGGGAAAAGGCTCGCGCCGAGCCCGGCGTGCGCGTCGACTACCAACGTGACTTTTACGGCCGCGTCCCGGACGATTGCCCGGCGGCGGCCACGGGACGCAAGACCGTCCGCTTCCGCGCCGAACAGGTGCACCACTTCGCCTTCTCGCTCAATCCCGACTATGTCTACGAGCAAGGGCGCTACCAGGACGTCGCGGTCCACGTGCTGTATCAGCCCGGCGACCGCGCCACCTGGGGCGCCGGCGTGGCGGTGCGCCGCACCGAAACGGCGCTGGCCTGGCTCGATTCGCTCTACGGCCCCTTTGCCTGGCCGCAGCTCACCAACGTGCACCGCATCGAGGGCGGCGGCACCGAATTCCCGATGATGGTGATGAACGGCGGCGCAGGGCTCGGCCTGATCCTGCACGAGGTGGGGCACAACTACACGATGGGGATCCTCGCCAACAACGAGTGGCG
>DASTHG010000375.1:0-7710 GCA_035718325.1 Gemmatimonadales bacterium
ATCGAAGCGTACTGGACCGAGGACGCCGCGGCGCCGGCCGGCGCCGCGGTGACGGACTCCGTCCTCCCCGCCCCCGCCGCTCCGGCGCGTGCGGCGTCGGCTTACGTCTTCAGCGACGACAACCTCGGCGCGGCACGCCTCGTGTACGCGCTCGAGCGCGAGGGCTTCAACGTGGCCGTGGCGCTGCGGCCGCTGGTGGCGGACGGGCGCGACTTCCCGCGCGGCACCTTCGTCGTGCGGCTGCAACGCAACCCCGCGACGCTGGCGGATCGCATCAGCGCGCTCGCCGCACCGCTCGGGGTCCCCGTCACGGCCGTCGCCAGCGCATTCGCCGACACGGGGAACACGGGCACCGGCTCGGACGCCGTCGTGAGCCTGTCCCCGCCCCACATTCTCGTCGGCGTGGGCGACGGCATTTCCGAAACGAGCTATGGCTGGCTGTGGCATTTCCTGGTACGCGACTTCGGCGCCGGGTTCACCCCGGTGCCGCTCGCGAACCTGGGCAACCTCGACGATCTGGCGAGCTTCAACGTGATCATCCTCCCCGATGGCTCGGGCAACCGCATGAAGCGCCAGCTCGGCGAGGGCGGGATCGCCAAGCTCAAAGCCTGGGTGCAATCGGGCGGCGTGTTGATCGGGATCGGGGGTGCCGGCGACTTCGCGAGCGACAAGGACGTCGGACTGTCATCGATCGCCGCCGTAGGTGCGGATTCAGGAAAGCCCGACAGCACGATGCAGGCGAGTGCGCCGCCGCTGCTCTCGCCCGGCGCTCCGTCGAAGGAAAAACCGGAGTGGCTGCCGGGATCGATCTTCCGGGCCACGCTCGACCGCACCCACTGGCTCACGTTCGGGTACGAGCAGGACCAGCTGCCCGTCTACCTCGACGGCACGACGTTCTGGAAGCAATCGAAGAACGGCGCGAATCCGGTCGTCTTCACCGAGGATTCGCTCACGCTGTCGGGGTTCAGCTGGCCGGGGAATACCGACCGCCTGTTGAAGGGGACGGCCTGGGCGGTAGTAGAAAATCAGGGGGACGGCCGAGTGGTGTTGTTCCTCGGCGACCCCCTGTTACGCGGCTTCTGGCGCGGCACCGCGCGCCTCGTGACGAACGCGATTCTGATCGGACCGAATCGGCGCTAGCCCGGACAAGAAAACACGGGACAGGATACTCCTGCCCCGTGTTTCATGGTCCGCTCGATATACTCAGATCACGACCGTCCGCGTCGCCCGGCGCAGCTCGCGCGTCTGAATCTGCCCGCGACGCAGGTTGTCGCGCAGCGTGCGCAGCCGGTTCTGCAGCAGCTCCTGAGACTGTCTCAGACCCCTGAGCTGGTCGCCGCTCGCATCGAGGAGGGCGCGCTCCGCCGCGCGCAGTTCCTCGGTCCGGTCGGGCATGATCCACATGCTCTGCTCGCCGCGCTCGCGTGGAGCGGCGCGTACCCGCCAGCGCCGGTTCTCGTCGGGCACGGTCCAGGAGATCGTGGAGCGCTTCTGATGGCGCATGATCTCGATCGAGACCGTCTCGCCGGCATCGTAGGAGCGCAGGATGCGCATCGCGTGCGACGGGGACGTCGGCTTGCGACCGCCGATCGAGAGAATCACGTCGCCGCCCTTCAGCGGGAGGCCGGAGTCCGCGGGCGCCTTGACCACCAGCACCCCGTCTTTCGTCCCGAAGTAGTCGCCGAGGTCCGGATTGAGGGTGACCAGGTCGAGTTCGCACCAGGCATCGCCCATGCAGAACACGCCCATGTTCATATTCATGTGTTCATCCCCCATGCCGTCGCCCATCACGAACGGCATTTTGGGCATTTCCATCTCCCCGCGCATCATCGGTCCCATGCCGTCGAACGCGAACCCCCTGCCTTCGTCGGCGACGAGGGTCGCCGATTTCGTCTCGGTGCCGCGGCGGTACTCGATCTTCACCGTGTCGCCGGGATCGAGATCGTGGGCCAGCTCGATCAAGCGGTGGCCGGGAGCGGATTCATCGCTGTCGAGATCCTCGGATCCGGCGCCCGCGAGCGCCTTGCCGTTGAACTTCGTAATGATGTCACCCGATTTGAGCCCTGCCTTATCGGCGGGCCCACCTGGCGTCACGCCATCGATCCGGGCGCCGTAGCGGTCCGCGGCCGAATCGGCCACAGTGTTCACGAGCACGCCGATGCGGCCGCGGCTGCCGCTGAAACTGAAGGTGTAGTTGCGGCCTTCGGGGCGCGGCGCGCGGGCGCGCGGCGCCGGTGCCGGCTGTTGCGCGGCCAGCGGGAGTTGAGCGGCGCCGGCCAGGGCCAGTGCGGTGATGATCCACGTGTGCTTCATGAGTCCTCTTTGCTGGGGGCCGCTTAGAGGCCCACGTACTTGGCGCGGGTGACGTGCACCTGCATGAGTTGCTGCATCAGGTCTACCCGCTGCCGCCAGAGATCTACAAGCTGGGCGTCGGCGCGCGCCGAGTCGCCGAGTTGGGACAACTGTCCGTCGAGTGCGGCGATCTGATCCTCGAGCTGTGCCGTGAGATCGGCCTCGCGACCGCTCATCACGCGCGAATCGGAGTCGTAATCGCGCAGGGTCGTTTCGAGCTGCGCCGATTGCTGCTTTGCCTGTGCCAGCTCGTCGGCGCGCACCGGCTTCTGGGAACGGACGATCATGAGGCCGGCGAGGGCCGCTGCAACCGCGAGCCCGCCGCGCATCCAACGCAGCCGTTTCCGCGACCGCTCGGCCACCACCGTGCTCCGGATCGCGGACCAGCGATCACGCGGCGGCCGCAGCGCAGGGAGCGCCTTGAGCTGCGCCACGCGCTGGTACAACCGCTCGCGCTCGGCCTGACACTCGGCACACTGCTCCACGTGCCGGCGCGCCCACACCGAGCCCTCGCCGTCCCGCAACGCGACCAGATCTTCAATCGTGCAATGCATCGTCAACCCTCCCGTTCAGCTGCCGGCCACGGCCGGCGACAGCAGGCGCCGCAGGCGCGCGTGCGCCCGGGCCAGCTGCGACTTCGAAAAACTCACCGTGCGACCCAGTCGCTCCGCGATCTCCTCGTGCGTAAACCCTTCGACGTCGTGCAGCCACACCACCGCACGCGAGGTCTCCGATAACTGCTCGAACGCGCGCTCGAGGTCGATCCCTGCCGCCACGCTCGGCGGCGGTGCGCCCGCCGCCTCGTCCACCAGCTCGTCGGTCGCGCGCAACTTCTCGGCGCGCAGCCGCATCAGCGCCTTCGACGCGGCGATCTGGCGTACCCAGCCCCAGAGATGCCCTTCGCCGCGGTACTGGCCGATGCTCTTCACCACCTCGAGGAACGTCTCCTGTAACACGTCCTCCGCGTCCTCGGGCGTGCGGCAAATGCGGCGCGCCAGGTGGTAGACCGGCGTCTCGAAGGCGCGGTACAACGCCTCCAGAGCCTCCAGATCTCCGGACTTCGCGCGCGCGACCAGGATGTCGGGGACGGACAAGGAGAGCGTCATCGGTCGTTTGTTAAGATGCGGTGACGGTGGGGATGGTCGCACGCCCTGGGCTGAGTCCGGACGCGCAGGTCCCTGGTCCATTGCGCCACTACGAAGCCGACGCGTAAATGGTTGCAGCCTTGTATCTTGCCCCCATGCCGACAGCCGAAGTGCGGACCTGGCTGCACCACTATCAGGACGAGTCGGACGCCGCCTTCCTCTATGGTGTGCTGGCGGGCGTCGAGCCCGACCCGAAAAAACGTACCACGTACGCCAAGCTCGCCGATGTCGAGCGGCGCCACACCGAGCTGTGGGCCAAGCTGCTGCGCGACCACGGGCACCCGCTGCCCAGCAGCGCTGCACACCCGTCGCTCAACGCGCGGGTCATGGCCTGGCTCGGCGAGCGACTCGGCCCCCGCTACCTCCTGCCGCTGTTGTTGCGGGAGGAAGGGCGGGAAGTCAAAGGCTACATCGACCTGCACCGCGGGTCGTCCGGCGACGCGCGCGCCGTGTCGCTCACCCTCGCCAAGGAGTCGGCCGAACACGCGGGCACGCTTGCCGAGCTCGCCGGGAAGTCGGCCGAGCCGTGGCATCAAACCGAATCGGGCGGCTTCCTGCGCAACGTGGTGTACGGGTTCAACGACGGGCTCACGGCGAACTTCGGCCTCGTGGCGGGCGTGATCGGCGCCGCGGTAACGGCGCACGTGGTGCTGATCTCGGGTGTGGCGGGTCTGTTCGCCGACGCGCTCTCGATGGGCGCCTCCGGATACCTCGCGGCGAAGAGCGAGCAGGAGGTGTACGCCCACGAGATCGCGATGGAGCGTGAAGAAATTCAGCTGATGCCCGAGATCGAGGCCGAGGAGCTGGCCCTGATCTACGAGACGCGAGGGATCGAATCCGACCGCGCGCGTTCGATGGCGGCGCAGGTGATGCGCGACCCGGTCCGCGCGCTGGAAGAGAGCGTGCGCGAGGAGCTGAAGATCGGCGAGGCACGCTCGACGCCGTTAAAGGAGGGATGGGTAACCGGCGTTGCGACGGCGGTGGGTGCGTTCATCCCCGTGGCCCCGTTCCTCGTGCTGTCGGGTCCGGCGGCGGCGTGGGTGGCGTTCGCGATCGCCATGGCCTCGCACTTCGCCGTGGGCGCGGCGCGCAGCTTCTTCACCGGGCGCGGCATCTTCCGCAGTGGTATCGACATGTTCGTGGTGGGAGTCGGCGTTGCGGCGGTGGGCTATGTCGTAGGGGACGTCATCGCGAAACTGCTCTAACGAAATGCAGAATGCTGAATGCAGAATGGTGAATGGGACATTTTGCATTCACCCTTCTGCATTCTGCATTCAAACGACCAGGTTCAGCACCCGATCCTGTACGTAAATTGCTTTCCGGATCTTGCCGCCGTTTACAAACTTCTTGACTCCGTCCATCTCCAGCGCCAAGGCCACGACCTGTTCCTCCGAGGCGCCGCGGCCGAGTACCAGGCGGCCGCGGAGCTTCCCATTCACCTGCACCGCGATCTCCACGCTCCCGCCGGCGAGGAAGGTTTCGTCGACCTCCGGCCAGCGCACATCGAAGACCGACCGTTCCGTTCCACCCAGCAGCGCCCACAACTCTTCCGCAAAATGCGGTGCGTACGGCGCCAGCAGGAGGATCAATCGACGCAACGTTGTCTTGTTCGCCGCGTCCTTCTCCCGCACCAGATTCACGTACTCCATCATCGCCGCGATCGCGGTGTTGTAGTTCAGGGACTCCGTGTCAGCCGTGACCTTGCGGATCGTCTGGTGCAGCTTGGTCAAGACTTCCGGCGGCACAGGGCCCTCGGCCGCGGTGACCGCCTCATGGGCCAGCACCCACACCTTGTCGAGAAATCGCCGGATGCCCGTGATGCCGGTGTCGCGGAAGTCGCCACCCTCCTGAAACGGCCCCAGGAACATCAGGTACATCCGGAACGTGTCGGCACCCCATTGCTGGACGTAGGCGTCGGGGACGACGACGTTGCCGCGTGACTTGGACATCTTGGCGCCGTCTTTCACGATCAACCCATGCGCCCGCAACTTGGGAAACGGCTCCTCGAACTCGACGTGCCCGAAATCCTTGAGCACCATCGTGATGAAGCGCGAATACAAGAGGTGCAACACGGCGTGCTCGTTGCCGCCGATGTAGGTCGTCACCGGCAGCCACGTCTTGGTGCGCGCCGGGTCGAACGGCCGGTCGGTGAACTCGGTCGACGGGTAGCGCAGGTAGTACCACGACGAATCGAGGAACGTGTCGGAGACATCGGTCTCGCGGCGCCCCGCCTTGCCGCACGACGGGCACGGCACGTTGTACCACTCGGTGTGCCGCGCCAACGGCGACACCCCCGAGTCGTCGGGACGAAAGTCCTCGATGAGCGGCAGCTCGACCGGAAGATCTCTTTCCGGAACGGCCACCGGACCGCAGGCGTCGCAATAGATGATCGGGATCGGCGGACCCCAATAGCGCTGCCGCGAGATGCACCAGTCGTGCAGGCGGTACTGCACCTTGCTCGAGCCCACGCCGCGCTCGGCGAGCCAGGCGACGATGCGCCGCGCGCCCTCGCGGCACCCGAGACCGTCGAATTGCCGCGAATTGACGAGCACACCCTCCTCGGAGATGACGGGGAGCTGCTCGCCCTCCACCCGCACCACCTCGCGAATCGGCAGCTTGAACTGCGTCGCGAATTCGTGGTCGCGGGTGTCGTGTCCCGGCACCGCCATGATGGCACCGGTGCCGTATTCCATCAGCACATAGTCGGCGATCCATATGGGGATGCTCTCGTCCGTCGCGGGATTCCTCGCGTAGGAACCGAGGAACTCGCCCGTCTTTTTCTTCTCGCCCACCCGGCGCGCCACGATGTCGCGGCTCTGGACCGCGCGCTGGTAGGCGCGCACCGCCGGCCGCTGCTCGGCCGCGGTGAGCTCGTCGACGAGGGGGTGCTCGGGGGCGAGGACCAGGTAGGTCGCGCCGAACACCGTGTCGGGACGCGTCGTGAACACCGTGATCGCCTGTCCCGCGGGCGTCCGGAACACGAGCTCGGCACCCTCACTGCGTCCGATCCAGTTGCGCTGCAGCGCGACCGTCGACTCCGACCAATCGAGCCGGTCGAGATTGTCGAGCAAGCGGCCCGCGTACTCGGTGATCCGGAAGAACCACTGATCGAGCGAGCGCTGCTCCACCGCCGTGCCGCAGCGCTCACACTGGCCGTTGATGACCTGCTCGTTGGCGAGCACGGTCTTGTCCTTGGGGCACCAGTTCACCGCCGCCCGCTTGCGATACGCGAGCCCCGCCTTGAAGAGCTGCAGGAAGAGCCACTGTGTCCAGCGATAGTAGCCGGGATCGGTGGTCGACAGCTCGTGGCGCCAATCGAACATCCCGCCCATCCGGTGCAGCTGCCGCCGGAAGGTGGCGATGTTCTGCGGGATGAGCTTCGCGGGGTTGATCCCCCTCGCCAGGGCGTAGTTCTCGGAATGGATTCCGAACGCGTCGTATCCGATCGGCTCGAACACGGTATTCCCGACGAGCCGCTGGAAGCGGCCGTGAATGTCGGCCCCCGTGAACGCGAACATGTTCCCCACGTGCAGGCCCTCGGCCGACGGATAGGGGAACATCATCAGGTTGTAGAACGGCCGCGCGGGACTGTCGAGGTCGGGCTCGTTGGTGCGGCGCTCCGCCCAGCGGGCCTGCCACGCGGCTTCGATCGCCGCCGGATCGTAGATCGGGACATCGCGCATATCGCGGGAAGCTACACACACTTGCCCGCTTGTGTCACGCGTCATAGCTTGGCCTCGTCCATCCATGGCGACGCGTTCGTTCCATCTCAGTCGTCGGTTCCTGTTCGCGGGTATCGTCATCGCCGGCGCGCTCACCCTCCTGCTCGGGCTGGGGGTGGGACGCGGCGCCCGCACGGCGCTCCAGGACGTCGCCAACCGTCACGCCGCTGAGGCCGCCCGCACCGCCGCTTCGCTCACCGATGCCTATCTGCGCGAGCTGCGCCTGTCGGCGGAGATGCTGTCCCGTCTCCCGGCCATCGCCGACGCCGCCCGCGCGGCGAGCCAGTCCGTGACCGCGCGGCGGCTCGACCAGCTCTCCATCCCCGACGCCGAGCGCCAGTTCGCCGCGACGCGCGAGCTGGGGGGCGACCCGGCGCTCGAGGCGTACCTGCGCGCCCTCCCGGCGCAGTCCGAGCTGGTGGAAATCTTCTTCACCGAGTCCCACGGCTACGTCGTGCTGAGCTCCGACCGCACCTCCGATTTCGCCCAGC
>DASTHG010000376.1:0-6365 GCA_035718325.1 Gemmatimonadales bacterium
GGCGAAGAGCTGGATCTCGGGATCGCGATCTGCTATCCCGGGCCGGCGAGCTACACCGGCGAGGACCAGATCGAGATCGCCACACACGGCGGCCTGCTCGTACCGGGAGAGGTCGTCGCCGCGTGTGTCGCCGCAGGAGCGCGGCCTGCCGAGCCGGGGGAATTCACGCGCCGGGCGCTGCAAAACGGCAAGCTCGACCTGGTCCAGGCCGAGGCGACCGCCGATCTGATCGATGCCGGCGCGCCGGCGCAGCGCCGGCGCGCGCTGCAGCAGCTCGAACGCGGCCTCTCGCGCAGGCTCGAGGCGCTGCGCGACGAGATCCTGCAGCTCGAAGCGCTGATCGCGTACGACATCGATTTCCCGGAAGAAGACGAGGGACCCGTGCCCCCCGAGCACGTGGAGCGGGCCTGGCATGTCGTCCACGACCGTCTGGAGCGGCTGCTCGCCACCGCGCCCGAGGGGGAGCGGCTCCACACCGGGGCGCTGGTGGTGATCGCGGGCCCGCCCAATGCCGGCAAATCATCGTTGTTCAACGCGCTGCTGGGCCATGAGCGCGCCATCGTCACGGAGATCCCCGGCACCACGCGCGACGCGATCGAGGCGTCCGCCGTGCTCGAGGGGTTTCCGTTCCGGCTGGTCGACACCGCGGGGCTGCGCGACAGTCCCGACCGGGTGGAGCAGCTCGGCATCGAGGTGAGCCGCCGCTATCTCGCGAACGCCGATCTCGTGTTGTTCTGCGAGGAATCCGGTGCCGCGTCCGCTACGGCGGCTGCGTTCCTTTCGGAAGTCAGGACACCGGTCATCGCGGTTGCGACGAAGGCCGACCTCCGCCCCCCGACCGCCCGACCCGCCGATCGCCAGACCGTGCTCGTCTCGACCGTCACGGGAGTCGGCCTCGACTCCGTCAAACGCACGCTCGCCGAGGCCGCGTTCGGCAGCCTGGTGCGACTGGGTGACGTGGAGCCGATCGTGACCAGGGAGCGCCAGCGCGCAGCGCTGGCCGAGGCGCTGCGCGAGCTGGAGCAGTTCCAGGCGGACCGCTCCCGCGGCGTCGATGCGGCCGCGACGGCCACGCATCTCGTGGCCGCGGTCGGGGCGCTCGACGATCTCATCGGCGTCGTCACGGCGGACGACGTGCTGGACCGCGTGTTCGGCAGCTTTTGCGTGGGGAAGTAGCGACAACCTGTTATTCGGGCGGGGTCTCTCCGCTCGAGGCGATGCGCCACACCTCGTCCGCCAGCCACTCAAGCCGTTGTTCAGCCTGCTCCCGCTCCTCGACGGTCATCGTGGCGGTGCGGGCGGCGACGTCCCGGGCGTGCGCGACGAACTCCTCCAGCATTTCGCGCAGCGTGTAGTTGTGCCGCCGTTCCGGCAGGTGCGGGGGCGGGCCCTTCGGGGCGGGGGTCATGCCGTTTGGGTCCCCGAGGCCGCGTCATCGGCCTGCTGCATGACCTCCGCCGCAGCGCGGACCGTGCGCGGTAACCCGTGCTCGGCGAGGTAGCTCTCGATCAGCCGCAGGCCGAGATAGTAGCCGGTGCGCTCCGGGAGCACGCGCCCCTGGACCAGGCGCGAGGCGGGACTCATCCCTCCAGAGAGAAACCGCAGCCGCAGGCCCAGCCCGCGGCGCGACAGTTCCGCCACGGCCGAGCGGCGCAGGAACGCGTCCAGCTCGCGGATGCGGCGGTATTGCCGCCGGGTATAGCCGAAATACTCCCAAGGCTCGAACCCTGGGGCCGTCGCCTGCGACGTGGCAATCGCGATCCCCTCGTTCATCAGGAGCTCGCGCAGCGTCGCGCGGCTGCCGGTGGTCCAGTAGTCGTACGTGCCTTCTCCCTCCTCCACTAAGCGCCGCATTTCCGCCTGGCTGGTCGGCGAAGTGTAGCGCACGGCGTGTGCGACCTCATGCGCGATCCACAGGGAGAGCAGATGCGGGGCGAGTCCCAGGCCGCTCGTCTGCGGATTGGCGCGGCCGGTGAAGTGTTCGAGGCAGACGAACGCGACACCTTTGCCGTCCACGACGAGCTCGCCTGCGTTCGCAGCGCCGACGCCGACCATGAGGTACAAGTCGATCGGGCAGTCGGCTTCCAGCTGGTCGCGCGCCCGGCTCAACGCGTCTTCGGCGATGCGGGCGACGTCCACGTCCTCCAGCAAGCGGGTCAGATCGGCGCGGTCGGCCTGCACCGCGCCTGCGATCACGCGCTCGGCGTGCGGTGACTCCAGATCGATGACGTAGTTGTGCCAGTAACTGCCGAGGACCGGGGCGTGCCGCTCGAGATACGCGTGGTAGGCCGCGATGGGGTCTGGCGCGGCGACGCAGGCGAGAAACTCCGGAATGAGATTGACGAGCATGGACCGGGTGGGCCCAATTTAGACCCCGGACCCGGTGCGACAAGTCTCGGTCAACGCACGGCGATCTCCAGCGCGACGGTCTCCGACTTGACATTCGACGGAACGTCGGTCACCGAGAGCGTCACGCGGTAGCGTCCCGGCGACAGGCGTCCCGGCTCGATGACGATCCGCTCCGGCGTGGTCCCGCTCCACTCCACGTCGCGATCGAATTCGAACACAACCGACGACGCGCCGCCGACCAGCCGGCGCACCACACCGGTGATCGGCGTGAATGTGTAGCGCGCGTGATAGCGGGCGCGATCGTCCCCGCCACGCGTCAGACCGTACACCTCCGTATAGGCGGCGAGTGGCCGACCCGCGGGGAACGTGAGATCGGCCGGCATTGCGGACAACGTCCGCTCGCGATCGCTCAGGGTGTCGCCGGGGGCGAGGGCGAGACTCGACAGGGAAAGCCGGCTCCGCGAGAAGAACGGCAGCACGAGCCGCCTGCGCTCGCGACCCACCTGCCCGGCGGAGTCAACGTCGAGGCCGAGATCGTACCAACCGGGAGGCGCGGTGACGCCGAGAACTCCGGGGCCTCGGGCCCGGACGACCAGCGTACCTGTTGTGTCCCACAAGACCACCACCGCCGACTCGGGCGCGGTACGGACATACAGATCGGTCGAGCCCGCCTCGGCGCTCTTGAAGAAAGCGCTCCAGCCCCTCGCCGTGAGCGTCGCCGGAAGCGACGTACCGTCCGTCGTCAGCAGCGAGAGGAGTTGGCGTGCGGCGCGCGCACTGCGCGGCGGCGCGACGATGAAGTCGCCGTGCCGGCTGCCGTCGGGGCCGGGGATGCCGTCGAACACGACGGTGATCGGGCCTTGCGACGTCTCGTACGTCCACTCGTGCGCCGTGAAGAGCTGTCCCGGGACGACGTTCCGTTCCCAGTCGTCGGGCCGCCCGTGTCGCAACCAGACGAGGCCGGGACCGCTGAGGTGCTCGCGGGCGTAGACCGTCAGATGCTGCCCGCTGTCGTAGGGGGTGCTGGGCTCCGGCAAGAGCACGTTCGCCACCGAGGTGCTGTCGAGGGGCTCGATGCCGGCGTGCAGCAAGCTCGCGATGGTGTCGGTCAAGTACGACGCTGCGAGTGCTCTGGCCACCCGCGACGAGTGATACCCACTGTAGGGGTGCAGCAGCTGGAACATCCGGCCCGCTTCCGCGAGGCGGCGGAAGTGCTCTGCGATCCGTTCGTTCTGTGGCGTCACCAGGTTCGGATCCCGCCGGTCCCAGAAAGCCTCGAAGAACTGCTGTCGATCACCGGGGAGGAGCGATGCTTCTCGTGCGACCTCGGCGGGGGAGGCAATCGCCCGCACCTGTTCCCACAACGCCTCCGTCGAATCGAGCGCAGCCGCGGCGAGAGCGGAATCGTACCAGGCGTACCCGCTCGCGTCGTTGCCGCGGTCGAAGGCCGCTTCCGCTCGCAGCAGAAAACCGGGGACGTACCGTCCGCGGTGGGCTAAGACCTGCGCCGCGAACGAATCCGCGCGGGCCGGCTCCTCCAGCTCGATGGCGATGCGGGCCCGCCGCTCCAGTGCGACGATGTCGTCGGGATGGCGGGCCAGCGCGGAATCTGCACGGCGCCAGATCGCCGCATTGTGATAGAGCTGCTCGAATAGCGACCAACAGTCCCGGTCGTCAGGGTCGAGTGCGAAGATCTTGAGCGCCGCCTCGCGGATGACCGCTTCACCCTCGTCGCTGCCGAGGTAGCGGCCGACGCGAATCTGCCAGTACAACGGCTCGGGGTCCTGGGGCGCGAGCCGCGCGGCTTCCTTGAATTCCGCCAGCGCCGGGTACCGTCCCACCACCGGCCACGCATAGAGGATGCGGCCGAGGAGCAAGTGCGCGGCGGCGTCGGAGGGATGTGCGGAGACGAGCGATTCGGCGATGCGGCGAGCGCCAGGGAGGTTGTGGGCGGCGATCAGGGAATCGGCGCGAGCATAGAGCGAGTCCTGCGACCAAAGCAGGAACAACAATGCGATCATGTCGGTCAGTGCCGGTCCCGCATCCTCCGGCTCATCTCGGCGAGGAACTTCCGTTCCGCGGGCGTGAGGCTGTTGATCCCACTGGCCGAGATCTTGTCGAGTACGCGGTCGACTTCCGCCTGGGTCCGGTCGGGCGACTGTGCGCGCGTCGGTCCCTGGCGGCGCACAGGGTCGCTCGACCGGGCAACGAGCGCCGCGGACGACACGACTGCATTCGGCACGACACTCTTGCGCAGCTGCCGCTCGTGGCGCGACGAGCGCCAGTCGGTGGTCTTGAGGATCACGAGCGCCGTGCCGATCCCGCCCAGGTGGGCGAGGTGGGAGACCCCGCCGCCGATTCCAGTGGCCGCGCCGAGCCACGCCAAGGCGAGCGAGATCGCGATCGTAAACGTGACCAGCCACTTCGCGGCAAACGGTTCGGGGAAGGGGAATACCAGCACCGGGGCGTCGGGCCAGTACCACGCGAACGCCACGGCGACGCCCAGCACGGCCGCCGACGCTCCCACCAGAAGTCCGAGATAAATGACCTGCGACAGGATGCCGGCCAGCGCGGCACCACCCAACCCGCACAACAGGTAGAACAACAGGAAGCGGCGACCTCCGAGGCGCGCCTCGACCGGAGGCCCGAAGAAGTACAGGGCGACCAGGTTGAAGGCCAGATGCAGGAGGTTCTCGTGGACGAACTGGTACGTAATGAGCGTCCAGGGACGCGACCAGACCGCCGTCGGCGCGAAACCGAAAACATCAGGATGGGCCCAGAAGACGGTGCGCTGGATCAGGAAGGCGATCAGGTTGGCGACCAGCAGCCGTCCCACCCAGGGCGTCACCCCGTCGGTGCGATCGGGAGTCATGATGTCGTTATTCACGCCGTTCATCGCCAATGTTCCGCGCCAGGCTACAGATACGCTCGCACATTTCAGCATAGTCGATCCCGGCCGCCCGTGCCGCCTGCGGGTACAGGCTGGTCCGGGTCAAGCCGGGGAGATTGTTCGCTTCCAGGCAGAAGATGTCCCCCCCGCCCGTCACCCGGAAGTCGATGCGGGAGTACCCGGACAATTTCAGGGCGCGGTGGGCCTGGACTGCCAGGTCCTGCAATTTGCGGGCGAGCACGCCGTCGATAGCGGCTGGAAAGACCTCTTCCGACATCCCGGGAGTGTACTTGCACTCGTAGTCAAACAGCTCGTGCTTCGGGAGAATCTCCCCTGGAGGAAGCGCCTGCGACCCGAGAACCCCCACGGTGAGCTCTCGTCCCGGAATAAAGCGCTCGACCATGACCTCGTCGTCCCACAAGTACGCCTCGGCAATCGCGCGCGCTAAGTCGGTTTCTCTCTTGACAAGCGTCAGTCCGACTGTCGATCCCTGCTTCGAGGGCTTTACAATCGTGGGCCAGCCGAGCACACGCTCCGCCTCGCGAGCGTCCCACGATGGGGAGACCATCCGCCAATCGGGAACGGGCACGCCTGCCGCCCGGAAGAGACGCTTCGAGAGATCCTTGTCGACCGCGAGCGCCGACCCGAGCGGTCCGGAGCCCGTGTAGGGGGTCCCGATCACGTCCAGCACCGCCTGCAGGATCCCGCCTTCGCCCGCACCGCCGTGAACGACGAGGAACAGCACATCCGCGGTTCGGACCACCTCGAGCGCGGCGAGTCCCCCCGACAGCATGCGACGCTCACCCTCGACCAGGTTCGTGACGTCGGGGAGCGCCGTGCCGACTTCGGTGCGCAGCAGGCGCTTCTCCACGTCTTCTGTGAGCAGCCCGGTCGCGATGTCGACGACCGCCACCACGTGCCCGCGTCCGCGCAGCGCGGCGACGACCTGCGCCGCTCCGGCGAAGGCGACGGTGCGCTCGACGGTCGCGCCGCCCGTCAGGACCGTAATCCGCATCTACCGGATGCCGGCCAGCTGGTGCAGCAGGTCGTAGCGGGTGACGATGCCGGTGAGCTCGCTGTCCCGCCGCACCAAGGCGGCCGGGGTCTGGCGCGACAACAACGCGCT
>DASTHG010000377.1:0-5026 GCA_035718325.1 Gemmatimonadales bacterium
AACCGCGGCACGTAGATCCCGTTGGGCCGCCGCCCCACCGGCTTCTTGTCCGCGGGAGCCGGAATCTTGCCGCTCGCCCCACCCCCCATGATGTGATCCATCAGGTTGTGCCCCAGCTCGCCGCTCGAGTTGGCGAGACCGCCCGGGAAGTCGGGGGTGGCCGAGTTGAGGAGGATGCGCGCCGATTCGAGCGTCGAGGCGCAGAGGAAGATCACGCGCGCCCGGAACTCGAGGGCGTGCTTCGTGTCGCCGTCGATCACCCGCACCCCGCTCACCCGGTTGCGCTTCTTGTCGTAGATGAGGCTGTGCGCGACGCTCTGGGGACGCAGGGTCATCTTGCCGGTCGCGCGCGCGGCGGGGAGCGTGGCGTTGATGGAGTTGAAGTACGACAGCGTGACGCAGCCGCGCTCACAGTAGCCGCAGTAGTGACAGGCCGCGCGCCCGTTGTGGTCCTCGGTGAGAACGGCGCAGCGGCCGATCGTGAGCACCCGCTCCCCCGGCCAATGCTTCGCCAACGCCTCGCGCACCACCTGTTCGCCGCAGTTCAGGTCCATCGGCTTCAGGAATTGCCCGTCGGGCAGCTGGGGAAGCCCGAGCTTCTCGCCCGAGATGCCGATGAACCGCTCCACATGGTCGTACCAGGGCGCGACGTCGGCGTAGCGAATCGGCCAGTCGATGGCGATGCCGTCGCGCAGATTCGCCTCGAAATCGAGATCGCTCCAGCGATACACCTGCCGCCCCCACATGATGGAGCGGCCACCGACCTGGCGCCCGCGCAGGAAAAGGAACGGCTTGTCGGGTTCGGTGGTGTAGGGATTGTCGTGGTCGTTGACGAAGAACTTGGACGACCATTCGTCGCAGGCGTAGCACTCGCGCTGAATCGGCTGGTCGGCCATGCGCTTCTTGCGGTCGTCGAGCCCGCGGAAACGCATCTGCCATGGTGGAACGTGCTCCACGTAGTCGGCGGGGGTGACGTTGCGCCCCGCCTCGAGCACCAGCGTTTCCAACCCCGCCTCGGTGAGCTCCTTGGCGGCCCAGCCACCGGTCATCCCGGAGCCGACAACGATTGCGTCGTAGGTCTTGGGCATCGGGATCACTCCGAGGCGGCGCTATCCGCCGGGGCACAGGGAACGTAGCGGCCGGGAATGATCGCGTAATGCGCTTCCTGCTCGGCGCCGACTTCGGAAGTGAAATACCCGAACAGCGTCACCCACTTGAGATTGCGGTAGAAAGGTTCGGGGCCGCGCGTCGCCTCGGGGCTCGCCTTCCAGCGGGCAGCCTCGTCGTCCAACGCGACGAGCAGCGCCGTCTGCTGCTCGGGCGTGCCCTGGAGGAAGTCCTTGCCGAACGCGGCGCGGGCCCGCGTGTCGACGTCGGCCAATCCCTTGAGGAAGCGGTCTTTGTCTTCGGGATCGAGCCACTCCGCGAGCAACAGGTCGATGAACGCGTTCACTCCGGCGGCCTTCGCGCCGGGAGTGTCGGTCGCGGGAAGAATGAGATCGGTGAGAACGAGGAGGGTCGCGTCCTGTTGCGCACTGAGCACCCGGCGCGAGCCGTTCACGATCCGTTGATGCAACGACCGGCCAAAGGACAGCAGCTCATCGGGAGCGTAGGCGACGGCTGCGGTAGCCGTCAACAATCCCAGAGCGCGACGTCGATCCATCCAGTGCACTCAGGCGTTGGAGACACTGGGAAATCGCCCCAGTCGGACCGGCGGTCAAGTAGGTGATTGACGATGAGTTTGACGTGATATACAATAGAATCAATGATTGATTCTATTGAATCACCGCGGTGGTTATTGCTCATCCACCAGATCCCCCCCAAGCCCGACTACGCCCGCGTCAAAGTCCGGCGCCGGTTGCAGGGCATCGGTGCAGTGCCGTTGAAGCGCACCGTCTACGCCCTCCCGGCAAGTGACCAGTCGCGGGAGGATTTCGAGTGGCTGGCGCGTGAAATCGTGGAACTGGGCGGCGAGGCCACCATCTGCGAGGGGAGTTTCCTCGAACCGGCGACCGGCACCCGGCTGATCGCGGCCCAACGAGCCGAACGCTCCCGGGAGTACGGCGCAATCGCGGCCTCGGCGCAGCGCGAGTCCGGCGACGTCGACCGGCTGAAGCGGCGGCTCGCCCTGGTCAGCGGAGTCGATCACTTCGAGGCCCAGGGACGGGCCGATGCGGAGGCAGCGATCATGGCACTCGAACAGAGGAAGGCCGGAACCGGCGACGCGGTGTCCAGGGAGGGAAGCATGCAGCGGCGGACTTGGGTTACGCGCGTGGGGGTCCACGTCGATCGGATCTCGAGCGCCTGGCTGATCCGACGGTTTATCGACCCGGACGCGCGATTTCGCTTCGTCCCTCCCAAGGGCTACAGACCGGAGCCGGGGGAGCTACGGTTCGACATGTTCGAAGGGGAGTTCACCCACGATGGCGATAGATGCACCTTCGAGACACTTTGCCGCCACTTCGCGCTTCAAGACCGCGCCCTCGGCGTGATCGCCGAACTGGTCCATGACGTCGACTGCAAGGACGACAAGTTTGGCCGGCCGGAGACGCCGGGATTCCGCCTCATCATTGATGGAATCGTACGAGCCCATGATGCCGACGAGACCCGCCTCGAGCGCGGGGCGGCAATTCTCGACGACCTCTACACACAACTCTCCGGAGCGCGCGCGTGACGCTCGGGGCGTTCCTCGACCGGGCGGCGGGGGCGATCGGCGCCGTCCGCACCGCGACGCCGGCGCTCCCGGGGCCGCTCGGTCTGGTGGCGTACGCCCGGCTGCGCTTTACCGGTGGGGAGCTTCCCCAACGCTTACGGCTGCTCGTGAGTCAACTCGCCGCACTCCGGAGCGGATGCCACTGGTGCGCCGATCGTAACCGCCACCTGGCCCTCCAGGCGGGCATCTCGCTGAGCGACATCGATAATGTCACCCAGTTTCCCTCGGCAGCGGGCTATTCGGAGCCGGAGCGGGCAGCGTTGGCTCTGGCAGACGCAGTGACGCAGTTCAGGGAGGACGAACAGGGCTTCGCTGCGGAAATCCTGACGCGGGCGCGGCGGCAGCTCAGCGAGGCGGAGATCATGGCGTTGGTGGGTATGGTGACGGTGGGGCATTTCTTCGATAGCCGTACGGGCAGGATGGGTCGAGACACGCTCGGGGAGGCATGAAGCTCAGCCGCTCAGGGCTTGGCCGCTGGAACATCGGGGTCGAAGTTCTCGATCATCCAGGCGTCGCGTTGGGTTTCGTCCCTGGAGCAGACTAGGCGGCTTCCGTCCGGGGAAATGTCCTGATCGAGACAGATCCAGTCTGGAGGTAGCCGGGCAACGACAGATACCACGCCGCCGCCTGCTGGAACACGGAGCACGTCGTGGCCCCGGTACGCAAAGATGGCGTCTCCTCGAGCCGACCACCTCATCGGGACAGCGCCGGCTGTCAAGAATTGCTGCGCCGAGTCCACCAAAGAGAGATTCCAAAGCCCTTCCCGATCCGGGCGATCCCAATAAACAGCCACTCGCTTGCCATCGGGTGAGATTTGAGGGGCATTCATGTAACCGACGGAATCGTCCTGTTCCAACGGCTGCTCATGCTCAGTCGCGAGATCAAGCACGCGAGGGTGTCCTCCTGACGGGCCTGAGTTAGGGCCCGTCCCGATGTAGATGATGTGTTGCCCTGGACCCCAAGCGATGAAGCACCATGGTGCTGCGCGCGTATGCGACAGCTTACGCGGCGTCCCGCCGAGCGCGGCCATCGTCCAGACGTGCCAGCCGCTGCCATCCTCAGCGCAGAAGGCAATCTGTTTTCCGTCGGGCGACCACGCGAAATTCGCTCCGGTGCGGAAGGTCATGAACGTCAGCTGCCGAGCAGGGCCGCCGTCTACGGACATCACAAAGATGTCGATGCTTCCGACCACCCCAGCACTGAATAGGACTGTCCCGCCATCCGGTGAGAGATGCATCCCTCCAATGGTTCTGGTTCCCGTCGTCAGCTGGCGCGCCGTGGGTGCTATCTCGGACCCTGGTCTCACTGAGAGCGCGAACAGGTTACCACGAGGTACCGCGCGTATGTACACCAGGCGACTACCGTCAGCGGCAATGCTGAATTCACTTGACCCCGATTGAGTGGCAAGATCTTCGTTGCCTCTATCGAGCGCCGGGATGATAAGCGCCGGCCGGCCCCGCGCCACACCGGTTTCAGACGAAACAGGAATCTTCCACAGCTGCACGGCAGTGCCGTTCCTACGCAAGTAGTAGATTGCCCCACTGACCCACGCGAATGCGAGCGGTGCAGTCTCGGGACCAATCAGGACTTGAGTGTCTTTCCCATCAATGGTCATCGACTCGATGCTTGCGCTCTCCTTCCGAAAGACGAGAGACGCGATCGCCCGACCGGTTGGTGACCAGGCCCAGGCACCCGTCGCTGATCCGCGGAAGTGTACGGTGAGGGTTTCGGAGAACTCAGTGCCCAGATCTCGTAACCGGACGGCGTCACCGAGGCTGTCGAACACCTCGGCGACGCGTCGCCCGTCTGGGGATTCCAGCGCATAGTGTCGCGAAAGACGGCGAGGCGCGCCCCCGATAACCGGGACGACCCAGGTGCTGAATGCAGTGTCCAAACCCTCGTACATCACTACGTCTTTACCGTCTCCCGACCAGTGAAGCTCAGTCCCGTAAATCCCTGTCCCGCGTTCGATGGGCTGGCCGCCCATGACCTCTTGTACGAAGAGGCGCTGAACCGGATACGCCGAGTCTTCGGTGTATGCCACGTACTGGCCGTTTGGCGATATGGCAGCGGCATACGCTCTTCCGGAAAACGTCAATTGCCGTGACGTAGCAGTGACGACGGGACCGTTTGAGTTCGCACGCTCCCATACCCATAGAGCAGTACCAGCCACCACGGCTGCCGCGGCGCCGAAGTAGATCCATGACCGTGATCGCTTCACACCCTTGACCGACTGAGTGCCGCCACTCGGCGTGGCAAGTGACTCGAGCTGCTGGACCAGCACCTCAGCGCTCTGCCAGCGATCTTCGCGCT
>DASTHG010000378.1:0-21134 GCA_035718325.1 Gemmatimonadales bacterium
CCACCCTCGCGCAAGAACACGATCACGTAGGCCACTTCCGGCACCCCGACCGCGGTGAGGAGCAGGAGCGGCAGTCGGGCGGCCTTGGTCCCCCGCCGCTGCTGCCACACGATGAGCATGCCCGTGACGACGAGGGAGACGGCCGTCTCGATCGGCCTGGGCCAGCCGTCGCGTTTCGTGACCGCGAAGGCGAGGTATCCCCCCACGAGCCCGAAATAGACGACGCGGAAGATCGCGTGCAACAGCGGCCCGTTCCGCTCGTGAAAGGCGTGGAGCTGAGGGACCAGGGTGTGCAGGCCATAGATCACGGTCGCGATCACGGGGATCCCGAGGAAGAGGATCCCGGGGAGTTCGTGCCAGACGCCGGTGATCGGCCTGAGATCGCATGCGTAGGGAAGGCAGAGACCGACCAGAAGAAGGACGGCCGCGAGGCGCTTCAACATCTCAGGTGACTCCTCCCATCATCCGCTTCACCGGCTTCACCAGGGCGAACATGATCACCGCCGCGACCAGACACACCGCGGCGACCGCACCGAACAGCTTTGACAACGGCATCGAACTGAAGAATCCGGCAGTCCACCCCGCGAGCTTGTTGCCGAGCGAGTTGGACAGGAAGAACACGCCCATCATGAGGCTCACGATGCGCTTTGGCGCGAGTTTCGTGACGGCCGATAACCCGACGGGGCTGAGGCACAACTCGCCCCACTCCTCGATGAAGTATGCAGCGACGAGCCACAGCGGGCTCACCTTGATGCCCGCCGCGCTCTGCGCCATGACCCCTGCGGGCACGAGCAGCAGAAACGCCACACCACCGAACAACAGTGCGAGCGCGAACTTCGACGGGACCGACGGCTGGCGCGGCCCGAGTTTCAACCAGAGCCAGGCGAACGCGGGAGACAGCAGGATCACGAACAGCGCCTGGACCGACACGTACCAGGACGACGGATACGCAAGCCCAAACACGCGGTTGTCGGTGTAGCGGTCGCCAAACAGGTTCAGCGTCGAGCCGGCCTGCTCGTACGCACCCCAAAACACAGAAGCGAACACGAACAGCACCACGATGACCGCCATACGTCCGCGCTCTTGCGGCGTGAAGCTCTTGAGCCACTCCCAGAGGGTCAGGGGAAGTCGAAGGATGGACCGGAGCATGCGACTCAATGAGAAACTCAACCGCTGCCGCAACGGCCGTTGGGCGGCCAACCGGGCAAGCCCGGGTTCCAGTTCTGGTTTGCCGAGTACGTACTGGACCAGCCCCGCCACCATACCGATGCCCGCCATCGCAAAGCCGAGGTGCCAATTCACCTTCTGCGCGAGGCCCCCGGCAATGATCGGCCCGATGAACGCACCCAGGTTGATTCCCATGTAGAACATCGAGAACCCGGCGTCCCGGCGCGCGTCGCCGTCTTCGTACAGCGACCCGACGATCGTCGACACGTTGGGCTTGAGCAGCCCGGTACCAATCACGATCAGCACCAGGCCGGCATAGAACGTCGACAACGTCTTGAACGCGAGCGCGAAGTGACCCAACGCGATGATCGATCCGCCCAGCAAAACACTGCGGTACTGCCCCAGCAGCCGGTCCGCGATGAACCCGCCGGCGATGGGAGTGAGCCACACTGCCCCCACGTAGTTGCCGTAAACCGTCGCGGCGTGCTTGTCGTCGAACCCCAACCCTCCGTTCGCCACTGCTGCCGTCATATATAGAATGAGGAACGCCCGCATCCCGTAGTAACTGAATCGCTCCCACATCTCCGTGAAAAAGAGCGTCGACAGCCCGCGCGGATGCCCGAACCACTGGGAGCCGTTCACGGATGTTTCCTTCGCCGCGCCAGGATATCCTCCAACGCCACGCGATCGATCTTGCCATCGGTGCGGACGCGCACGTCGTAGTTCTCCCAGTACATGAAGTTCTCCAGGGCCTGCAGGAACTTTGCATTCGCCGTTCCCTGCGGGACATCGAGCCACTTTTCCTTTTGATTGACGGGCTCCGCCAACAGGATCGGCTCGAGCTGCTTCACGATCTCGGGGGTGATCGTCACCAGATCCTCTGGCCGGCTCTGGAAGAAATACAGCTGGTGCAGCCGGTACAGCCGCTGCAGCTCGCGAATCGGATTGGTGTCGTCGTAGACGCGGATGTCGATGTAGCGGTCGTTGGCGCCGAGGTAGCCGCCATTGGCCCGCACCACGAGCAAGGCCGCCGATTCCATGCCGCGCTTGTCGCCGCCCCCGGCCTGTCCCGCCACGAGCGCCGCCATCAGCCGGTCGGCGAGCGAACCCGTGGCCCGCACGTACGCATCCGCCATGTTCTTGACCGTCTGATCGCTCACCATGATGTTCGCCTGCGCGGCGAAGTGGCGACCCACGATCATCGCGCCTTTGGCGCCGGTCACAATCTGGCCGTCGGCGCCACTGGTGCGGCCCCCCGCCCAGTCGAAGCAGGAGTCGCCGGTCCAGCTTGCGGCGTTGCCGTGTGCGTCCACCATCCCGACCTGCCGCTGCGACGGCCGGGCGTCCGAGCGCATCACGATGCGCATCGCTTCGGGGGCCGTGGCTCCCATCGCCATCAGCTGCAGCCCCTCGTCCCCGTAGGCGGTGTTGCCAAGCGACTGCGTCGCCACGGCGCCAATCCCCGCCTTCGCCCACGGCACGATGCCGCCGACGTTGGGGAACTTCGACTGCACCGCCACGCCGAGGTCGCCGGTGGCCGAGTCGTAGGCGACGATGCTGTAGGTATGCGCCCGCTTCAGGAGATCGGGCGGGGCGGCCACCGGTTGCTGCTGCAGCAGGGCAACGACCGCGAGGAGCATCGGCTACTCCTTTTTCTTGCGGATTTTCTTCTTCAGGAGATCGAGCTGTTCATCCGCGGCGCGCTCGCGCGCTGCGCGGTCGATGTCGTGCTTGAGGAGCTCCCGCTGCAGGTCCACGTCGGGACGGGCGCCGCCGGCGGCCTGCAGGTCACGCCAGGCCTGCTCCGTGCTGCTCGTCCCCGCCCCCCCCATCGCATCCGGCGTTCCCCGGTCGGCGGACTTCAGCTGACTCTGCATCTCCGTCAGCTCCCGCTCGGCGAGCCCCAGCTCCTCACGCTGCGCGGCCAGCTTTCGCTCCAGGATGCCGGCCCGCTCGCGATGCTTCGCGGCGAACCGCTCGGCAACCTGCACCGTTTCCTGATCCTGGATCTCGGCGGCGAGCCGGCCGCGGCGCTCGGCGTCGGCGAGCCGCTGCCGCTCGGCGGCGAGTTCCGCGTCGGTACGGGTCACAGCGCCACGGATCTCTTCGACCGCGACCTTCGCATCCACGACCGCTTCGCGCATCTGGCGCGCCAGGTCCCGCAGATTGCCGGGCGGCGTCGCCGCATCGAGGGCTGCCCGCAAGGCGTCACGCAGCCGCTCGAACATGCTGCCTCAGCTCTTGCGGACGGTCTTGGCGAAGAATGGCGACAGCACGGCGACGACCTCCCGGCCGCTGCACTTGGGGCAGACAGGGCGGCGGCGGCCATGCTCGCTGATCGACATCGACAGGGTGAAACGCGTGCGACACGTGGCGCAGCGGAATTCGTAGATCGGCATGACGCCGACTACGTTATTCGCGGGGCTCTTGAGGGTCAAGTAAGTTTGGGATCGATGCCTCACACCTCCCGCATCCTGTGGTGTCTGCTGACCGCCGGCGCGGCGACCGCCTGCAACGAAGGCCTCAAGCCGCGGACGGTCTGCCCCGCCGGGTTCCAGGGCATGTGCGGCACGGTCACGTTCCGTGGCGCTCTGCCCGACTCGACCGATGTCGTGTACGTCGTCGCCTACGCCACCTTCCCGCAGTCGCAGAGCGATCTCTTCAATTTCCAACCGCTGCCCCCGCCGACGCTCGCACTCGACAGCGCCGCCCGGACGAAACCCCAGCCCTACGCGTTGCCGCTCCCCAACGGCACGTATCACTGGGTGCTCGCGGCGTGGAAAAAACAGGGGGCGCTCTCGCAGCAGAACGCCGACTCCCTGCTGCGTGAGGCCGGCTATTACAAGAACCCCACCGATACCACCCAGGTCGGGGTCGTCGTCGTGAACGGCGCGGTGACCGGGATCGACTTTGTCGTCGATTTCACCAACATGCACCCGGTGTCGTACTACTTCCCGTGAAGACCACCGCCCTGATCTTCAGCGCCGTCCTGTTCCCGGCTGCGATCGCGGGTCAGAGCAGCGGCACCATTACCGGCACGGTAAGCGATAGCGCGGGTGCTGCGGTGCGGCAGGCCCGGGTGCGCGTCGTGATCGCAGGCCCCGCGCACCGGCTCTTCGCCGTGTCGATGAGCTCGGCGGAGGGGACCTACCGCGTCGATTCCGTCCCCGCGGGCCGCGTGATCGTCGAGGTATCGATGATCGGCTACTTCCCCGACGCCGACACCATCGACGTGACCGCCGACCAAACGCTCCGGCACGACGTCCGGCTGCGGCTCGCTCCGGTGGTGCTGCTGCCCACCATCGTCACCGCCGCGAAGCGGTCGCAGCTGCTCGACCAGGCGATCACCAGCGTCTCGCTCGTGTCCCGGGAGGCGATTTCCGCCCGAGCGGTGAACACCATCGACGAGGCCGTCGATAAGGCGCCCGGCGTTCAGTTCATCAACGGCCAGGTGAACATCCGCGGTTCGTCGGGATTCGTCGAAGGACTCGGCAGCCGCGTCCTCCTGCTCGTGGACGGCGTGCCCGCGAATGAGGGGGACCGCGGCGGCATCGACTGGGACCTCATCCCCGTCGATCTGGTGCAGCGGGTCGAGGTGGTGAAAGGACCCGGATCGGCGCTGTACGGTTCGTCGGCCTTCGGCGGCGTCGTGAACCTGATCACGCGCGAGACGCCGACGGGTGCACACGCCCGCGTGCGGGCGACGGCAGGCGTCTTCGCCGATCCGCCGCAGCCGGTCTGGGGATTCCGCGACTACACCGGCATTCAGGACGGCGTCGACGTCTCCGCCTCCTACGGCCAGGGCACGGTGCGTGCGGGCTTGACGGCGGGCGCCCGACATTCCGACGGCTACCGCGAGCAGGACAAAGCCGACCATTGGCAGGTCTCGGGCCGAGGCGAATGGCGTCCCGAGCCGGCGACGCTCGTGAACCTCTCGGGTGCCTGGGCGAGCAACCAGTATCAAGTGACCGAGCCGTGGTGCGAGAGCGGCCAGTGCGCCGACTCCGGACAGGGATTCCAGCCGTTTCGCATCGACACCGCGAACCGCGGCAACACTACGCGCTCCGACAAAGGATTCTTCTACGCACTCGTCACACGCACTCCATCGGCGCGCATCGCCTGGTCGGCTCGCCTCAGCTGGCTGCGCACCCGCTTTACCGACGTCTATCCGGAACGGCAGCCGCCGTTCGCCCCCACCGATTTCTCCGTGGCGAACCGCTACGGCGGCGAAGCGCGGCTCGTGACGCGCCGCGACACCGGCCAGATCGTCACCGCCGGTGTCGAGGCCGCTCATTCCGACGTCTCGAGCAACGTCTTTTCGGGGGACACGACAGGCGGCGGCAGCGGCGGCCACATGCAGGACGAGTACGCGGCCTATGCCGAAGCCGAACAAGTGATGGGACCGCTGCGCGCCACGCTCGGTGCGCGGGGCGACTTCCTCACCATCGACGGCGGCGGGGTGACAGCGTTCGTCAGTCCACGCGGCGGAGTCGTCTGGCCAACGCGCTCGGGGAGCTGGCGTGCGTCGATCGGGCGCGCTTATCGCGCGCCGAGTCTCGCCGAGCGCTTCGTGACGACGTACGCTCTCGGATTCAGGGTGGTGCCGAACCCAGCGCTGCGGGCCGAAGAGGGGTGGTCGGCGGAAGTTGGCCGATCGTGGAACCCCGTGTGGTGGTTACACGGCGATGCGGCCATCTTTTGGACGGGAGCGAAGAACCTCATCGAACCGTCGATAGACTCGTCATTCGTCATTCAATTCCGCAACCTGCAGCGCGCGCGTCTGCTCGGACTCGACCTCAATGTGTCGGCGATCGGGCTTTTTCCCGGCTTCACGGGCTCGATTGCCTACCAGTACCTCTACGCTCGCGAGCTGCCGCACGATACTGTGACGTCCCAGGGCCCCGAGCGCACCCCGGAGCGCCCCCTGCTGTACCGCCCGCGACATCTATTGACGCTCTCCGCGGATTACCACTTGCTTCAACTCGGCGTCGGAGCCGACTGGCGATACTCGAGTCGCTTCGAGGGCCAGGATCCGATATTCAAGTCCGATGCCCGACTCGACCAGCGGGTGCTCGATCTCCGCGCCAGCTGGACAGCCGGACCGCTCGAGGCGCACCTCAAGGTCGCCAACGCGCTGAACTACATCTACAACCTGGCGCCGCGCACCCTCGAGCCGGTGCGCACCACCACGCTCACCGTCGCCTATACCTATTAGGTTCTAGCGATGCTGCGCCGTGCTTCGCTGCTCGCGCTCTGCGCCCTCGCTTGCTCCGTCGACCCGCACCACTCCCCGGTCTGCGGCATGGCGCTGCTCGTGGGCCCACGGCTGATCCTCGATCAACTCGGCTCGACGCACGCGCTGCTCACCGACCCGCCGCGCGGGCTGCCGGCGACGCTGCCGGCTCGGGTCGTGGGGGGATCGGACTCGACGTTCGTGCGCGTCTCGAGCGAGGGCGATCACGTCGAGCTCGAGTTCCAGGGCGGGAAACTCCCGGTGGTCGCCCCCGTCGATTCGACCGGCCGCGACTCCACCGTTTTCGGCGTGCTGCTGGTGGACGATTCGACCGCCACCGTGCAGGGCGTGCTCATCTTCGATCGCCCGCGAGCACCGAAGGGATATCCACAGATCGGACGACTCGCCGACGGCGAGCGCGCGGTGCCGCTCTACGGAGCGCGCGTGAATTGGGCGAATGTGAGCAACACGCGCTGCCCCTTGCTGGGGAAACCGGTCAAGTCGTGAGTCGCGTCGTCGCAGTCAGCGCCCCGCTCCGGTCCGATCAGGGAAGGCAGCGTGTCGCCCTGAACGCGGCCTACGCGCGCGCCGCCGTCGCCGCGGGGCTCACGCCGCTCATCGTCCCCTCGCTCATCACGCCGGACCACGCCGCCGACGTCATCGCGTCGGTTGCCGGGTTGATGCTCACCGGCGGCGAGGACGTCGATCCGCGCTACTATGGCGAAGCCCGACATGCCCGCCTCGAGGACACCGATGGCGGACGCGACGCCGTGGAGCTCGCACTCTATCGCGCGGCGCGCGATCGCCGCGTCCCGATCCTCGCGATCTGCCGCGGCATTCAGCTCGTCAACGTCGCCGAAGGCGGGACGCTGTACCAGGACCTGCCGACCCAGCATCCGTCGTCCGTGACGCACGCGGGGACCAACGCGCGGCACGGGTTACGCGTCGAGCCGGGGTCGCTGGTCGAACGTGTTGCCGGAAGGCCGGCGAGCGTCAACTCCCGTCACCATCAGGCCGTGAAGACCCTCGCCGCGCCGTTGCGCGCCGTCGCTTGGGCGGAGGACGGCGTGATCGAAGCGATCGAGTGGAAGGAAGCGACCACTGGATGGCTGCTCGCGGTGCAGTGGCATCCCGAGGACGACGTCGAAACCGGATTGTTCGAAGGCTTCGCCGGCGCGGTACAGCGCGCGGCTACAGACTACGCAGCAGCCGGTCTTCGGTCATGAGGTTCGGGAACAGCACCCGGTCCGACAACCGGTTCAGCGCCTGGCGGAGCGCCGGGAAGCGCTCCGCGGCGAGCCGGTAGATCGAGGCGACGCCGAAGCGCTCGGCGAGCGCGTGATCGGCAGCGCCCTCGAAGCCGGAGCGGCCCAGGGCATCGTAGTAAGGAAGATCCGGACCGCCGCGCCGTCGCCGCCGCACGGCCACGTAATCCGGGAAGAGCCCCGCCAGCCACAGGCTGTAGTTGCCGAGGTGCACTTGCAGATGGAAGCGCCGCACGCCGGATTCGCCTTCCAGCGCAAGATCGTTCACTATTTCCACGAGATAGTGGTAGGTTTGGTCATCGACACCCTGAGCTCGATTGGCTCGGGTATGCTGCCCGAACTCGAGCAACAGCGCCGCGAGGTAATCGGCCAGGGGACGGTCGTCGACGCCGGCAGACAAGAGGGCGTGTCGTACCGCCACGTAGGCGAAGAGCGGGGCGGAGGGCGACACCAGGGAACGGAACGCCAGCAGGGCCTCGAACAGGTCCGGCTCGTCGAGCAGGCCGTCCGGTCCTTCGCGCGCGAGGCGCTGCTCGGCGCGAGCCCGGGCCGCGGGGTCGCGGCGCGCGAGGGCGACCAGGACCACACGGCAATCGGGTCCGCGTAAGCGGGCGCGAACGTTCGCGAGGATCATGCACCAGGCCTCATCGACCAGACCTCCGTCACGGCTGTCCCACCAGGATGCACTCGCACGGCTCACCGCCCTGTCGCGCGAGCTCGCCGGCGCGTACCGGCCGGCGACGGTGATCGAGCGGTTGGTCGCCGCCATCACCGAGCTGCTCGCCCCCGACCGCCTCACCATCCTGGCGCTCGACGTCGATACCAACAGGTTGCAGATCGCGTACCACCGCGGCGGTGAGCGACCGCACATCGATGACCCCCTGCTGCAGCTGCCGATGCGCCGCGGCCCGATGGTGTTCAGCCATCACGTGCTGGAACAGGCCGCGCGGCACGGCGTGACGGTGATGCAGGACGCGGCCGCCTGGATGGGCGCGCCGATCCAGGCGGTGGGCCGGAGCATCGGCGTCGTGGCGGTCGCCTCCGAGCGCCCCGACGTGTTCGGGCCGGACGAGCTCGCCCTGCTCAGCGCCGTCGTGTCGCAGGCCGCCATCGCACTCGAAAACGCGCGTCTCCTGCACCTCCTGTCGTCCGGCAAGCGGCAGTGGGAGCTGACGGTCGATGCCATCAAGCAGGCAATATGCATCGTCGACGAGCGCGGCATCGTGCGCCGCGCCAACCGGGTGTTCGCCGATCTCGTCCAATTGCCGGTGACGGCACTCCCCGGACGCTCGTGGATGAGCCTGCTCCCCCCCGCCTGGGCGTCGGTCGTGTCGCAGGCGCTCGCCGAGCCGGGGCCGCATGAGATCCGCAGCGGCGTGCGCGACTACACCGTGAGCGCCATCCGGATGGAGGCGGCCGAGGATGAGGCGGCGGTGCTGTCGTTCGAGGACCACACCGAGAAGCGCCACCTCCAGGATCAGCTGATCCAGTCGGAAAAGATGTCGGCGATCGGCCAGCTGATCGCCGGGATCGCGCACGACCTCAACAATCCACTCGCGTCCGTCGTCGGGTTTTCCGATTTCCTCGCCGAGTCGGGCGACGTGCCGCCGGCGCTGGCGGAGCCGCTGCGCGTGATCCGCCAGGAGGCCGAGCGCGCGGCGACGATCGTGAAGAACCTGCTGTCGTTCGCGCGGCGACAGGAGGGCGAGCGACTTCCCCAAGCGCTGGAGCCGCTGCTCGAGTCGGTCCTGGCGCTGCTCCGGAACGAGATGATGGCGTTGAAGGTGGAGACGGCGCTGTTCGTCGAACCGAATATCCCCGACATCGAGATGAACCCCAACCAGATCAAGCAGGTGTTCGTCAACCTGCTGAACAACGCCGCCCAGGCGATCGCCAGCTCCGGCCGGCCGGGCCACGTCACCGTCACCGCGAAGCGCTGGCTGGATGGCGTCGCCATCAGTGTGGCCGACGACGGACCCGGCATCCCCGAAGACCTCCTGCCCCGGGTGTTCGAGCCCTTCTTCACGACCAAGACCGAAGGCGAGGGGACCGGGCTCGGCCTCTCCATCTGCCAGGGGATCATCAAGGAGCACGGCGGCCGCATCACGCTCGAGTCGAGCGTCGGCGTGGGCGCGACGTTCACGGTGGAGCTGCTCAGCGGATCGCGGCCACAGCGCCCATCGCAGCCGGTCAAGGCCCAAGCCACTTCCGGGGCGCTGCGCGTCCTCGTCGTCGACGATGAGCCGCACATCCTGCACTACATGCGCGCGACGCTCGAGAGTTGGGGCCATACCGTCGAGGTCGCGAGCGACGGCACTGAGGCGGTGGAGCGGGCGCTCGTGATTCCCTTCGACGTCATCATCTGCGACCTGCGCATGCCCCGGTTGGGCGGGCGCGAGATGTACAACAACCTCGCTCGCCAGTATCCCGACATCGCCCGCAAAGTGATCTTCGCCACCGGCGACACCGTCCGGGGCGACACGCTGCAGTTCCTCGAGCAGCTGGGACGCCCCTTCCTCCATAAGCCGTTCACGCTCGCCGAGCTTCGCACCGTCCTGGGGAACGTCGGCGCCGGCGACCATCCGTAACCCGCATGCGCGTCCTGCACGTGGACGCAGGTCGGGAGTGGCGCGGCGGGCAGAATCAGGTCCGCTTGCTGCTGCGGGAGCTGGTCCAGGAGCCGGCGATCGACGTGCGGCTCGTCTCCAACCGTGATGGCGAGCTCGCACGCCGGCTGGCGCCCGCGGTCCCGTTCACCGGAGCCACCTGGTCGATCGGACTCGACCCGCGGGCCTGGTGGACCATCCGCCGCACCCTGCGGGCGTTCCGACCGGATCTCATCCATGTGCACGACAGTCATGCGCTGACGCTGTGCCGCTGGACCCGGACCACGATCCCGCTCATCGCCCACCGCCGTGTGGACTTCCACGTCCGGTCCGGAAGCCCGTGGTTCTCCGCGCACCGGATTGTGGCCGTGTCGCAAGCGGTCCGGCGGGTCCTCCTTGCCGACGGTGTGCCACCCGGCATCGTCACGGTGATTCCGGACGGGATCGACCCGGCGGAGATCCGTGCCAACGCCGCTCGACCGCTGGATATCCGCAGCCGGCTCTCCCTGCCGGCGCATACCCCGCTCGCCCTCAATGCCGCGGCTCTGGTGAGTCACAAGGATCAGATCACCCTGATTCGCGCCGCGGCGGAGGCGCGGGCGCACGCGCCGCATCTCCATTGGGCCGTCGCGGGCGAAGGGGAGCGCCGTCCCGCTCTCGCAGCCGAGATCGCGCGAGCGGGCCTCGGCGACCGCGTCCACCTCCTGGGGTATATCACGGAAATCGATTCCCTGATCCGTGAGGCGGATGTCTTCGTCATGTCGTCCAAGGAAGAAGGGTTGGGCAGTGTGATCCTCCACGCCCTGGCGCTCGGGAAGCCGGTCGTGTCCACCGCGGGCGGCGGCATCCCGGAAATTCTCGGAGCCGACGCGCTCGTCCCGGTCGGCGACGCCGCCGCGCTCGCGCATAAGGTGGTCGCGACACTGGCCGCCCCGGGAACCACGTCCCTCCCCGAGCGCTTCACGGCCAAGTCCATGGCGCAGGCGACGTTGGGGCTGTACCGGAGGATGGTGGAAGTCGCTGGAGGTGGGTGAATGATGGTGGAGGTTTCCTACTAGATTCCCGTCCGATGATCTACGTCTGCGTACCCGTTCACAACGAGGCGAAGACCGCCGGACTCGTCCTGTGGAAGATCCGTCAGGTCTTCACGGCATTTGCGCGCGAGTACCAGCTGCTGGTGTGTGACGACGGCTCGACCGACGGCACCGGGGAAGTCCTGGCGCGTTACTCACGCGTGCTGCCGCTCAGTATCATCACGCACCGCGAACGGCGCGGCTACGCACGCAGCCTCGAGGAGCTGTTGCGTCTTGCGCTCGAGCGCACCGATCGGCCCAAGCGCGACTGCGCCATCACCCTCCCCGGCGATTTCGTGTATTCGCCCGATGCGATGGACGACATGGTGAAACGCATCGAATCGGGATCGGATCTCGTCGTGGCCGAACAGGTCGCGGGCGTGGGGGCTCGCCCTCGCGCGCATCGCTTCGTCCGTCGCTGGACGCCGCGACTCCTGCGCGTGCACGGCGTGCGCGACTCCGTCTCGGGCTTCCTGGCACTGCGGCTCATCACGTTGCGCCAGGCGCTGCGCCCCAACACGGGAACCCTGCTCAGCACCGACGGATGGATCGCCAATGCCGAGCTGCTCGCCCGGTTGGTGCCGCACGCCCGGCGCGTCGATACCCTCGCCGTCACCGGCCGCTACGACATGCAGCAGCGGCCCTCGCGGGTGCAGCCGTGGCAGATGCTGCTCGCGGCATGGCGCGCCCGTCCGCTGATCCGCGCGGCGGGTGCCGCGGTGCTGCTGCTGGCGGCACTGGCGCTGCGCCCACTCGCGGCGCAGCACGATTCGAGCGCGCAACCGGCCGCGCCGCCCGCTGCCGCTGCGGCGTCGTCCACGGCCGTTGCGGCGGCGACGCCCGCGCTGCAGCCAGTGCCGTTTCCGATCGGCGAGCGCATGGTCTATTCCGCCAAGTACGGACCGTTCAGTGTGGGCGAGGCGACGATGGAAGTGGCCGGGACGGACACCATCCGCGGCGCCGAGATGGTGCACATCCGGTTCCACCTCCAGGGGGGGGCGCTCTGGTATCACCTCGACCAGACCCTCGAATCGTGGGTGGGGCGCAAGGACTTTCGCTCGCGCCGCTACGTCACCCAAACCGAAGAGCGGGGCAAGAAGCGCAACAACACGTTCGAGATCTTCCCCGATTCGGGGTTCTACCGGGAAGCGGGAGTGGATAGCGCCAAACCGACCGTGGCGGACCCGCTCGATGACGCGGCGTTCCTCTACTGGGTGCGCACCGTCCCGCTCGAGATCGGCAAGCGCTACGAGTATCAGCGCTACTTCCGCCCCGACCGCAACCCAGTGATCGTCGTCGTGGAGAAGCGCGAGAAGGTCGGGGTCGCCGGCAAGAAGTTCAACGCCATCGTGATCCGGCCGATCATCCCCAAGGGACGCGGCATTTTCGCCGAGCAGGCCGAGGCCCACATCTGGTTGTCGGACGACCCGCAGCACCTGATCCTCGCGCTGCAGTCGAATTTCTCGTTCGGCACGGTCACGCTGAAGCTCAAGGAGTTTTCGGTTCCCGCGGAGCATCCATGACCGAGTACCGCGAGGCGGACTTCAGCCGGCTGAAGACCGTTCCAATCGCCGAGCGGCGCAACAAAGTCGACCCCACCCTCCTCGCCCACCCTCCCGGCAGCGATACCGGATTCCGTGCCTTCTGGAATTCTCTGCCAGACGTCTTGGCCGCGCGTGACCTGCGCGCCGTCGCCCAGGCGATCGCCGCCGCGGCGGGACGTCGCGCCGTGGTGGCGATGCTGGGCGGACACGTCGTCAAGGTGGGATTGGGACCGCTGCTCGTCACGCTGATCGACCGGGGAGTGATCACGCACGTCGCGATGAACGGCAGCGCGGCGATCCACGACTTCGAGCTCGCCGCGTACGGCGGCACGAGCGAGGATGTCGCCGCGGGCCTCTCCGACGGCACGTTCGGGATGGCGGACGAGACGGGCCGCGAGATGAATGCCGCGCTCGCCACGGCGGCGTCAACCGGCCGCGGCGCCGGCGAAGGACTCAGCCTGGCGCTCGCCAGCCGGCAGCCACTGCCCGGCGGCGCGGCGTCCATCCTCGTGGCGTGCGCTCGGCGCAGCGTTCCCGTCACCGTGCACGCGGCGGTAGGCGCGGAGATCATCCATCAACACCCCAGCGCCGACGGCGCCGCGATCGGGGCGACGAGTCACCGCGACTTCAAGCGCCTGGCGGCGAGCCTCCCCGCCCTGCACGACGGCGGTGTTGTGTTGAATCTGGGGAGCGCCGTGGTGATGCCCGAGGTGTTCCTCAAGGCGCTCACCATCGCGCGCAATCTGCATGATGGAAAACCGACCGGGTTCCTGGCGTGCGATTGTGACATGCAGCGCCACTACCGCCCGCGCGTCAACGTCGTCGAGCGACCCACGATGAATGGCGGGCGCGGTATCCAGCTGACGGGCCACCATGAAATTCTGGTGCCGCTGCTGGTCTGGGGCGTGCTGGCGGCGCTGGCGGAAGGGAAAACGACGACGGGGTCATCGTCGTCCGGACGATGACCCCGTCACAAACCGCGGAGCGCCGGATCAGGCCGTGTCGCGCTTACCCCGAATCGTGTCGCGCACCCGGTCTGCCGTCGACGGGCTGATCACGCGCAACACCACGTAAATGATGAACCCGATCGCGGCGAGCCAGAGGACGGTCATCAGGAGGCTCATCACCACGCCGAACAGGCCGAAAATGAGCTTGAGCCCGATCCAAAACAGCACGGCGAAAATCGCAAAACCGAGAATGCTCCTGAACATACGGCCTCCCAAGTGGCCCCACGGGTCAGCGGACTCTACGCCGTGACATCCGCGGGAGTTTCACAGTCCGACATCGCCGTCGTGGGCGGCGGCGTGATCGGCGCCGCATGCGCCCGGGCCGCGGCGCTGCGCGGCCTCCACGTCACCCTGTTCGCACCCGGACCAGATCCGGCCGCCGCATCACGGGCATCCGCGGGGCTGCTCGCCGCCCAGATCGAGTCGGGCGACGAGCGGCTCCTGCCCCTCGCCGTCCGGGGACGAGATCTGTATCAGGACCTCGCCGCCACGCTGCAAGATACCACCGGTGTGGATATCGGGTTTCAGCCCATCGGCATCGCCACCCTGGCG
This sequence comes from Gemmatimonadales bacterium, assembly GCA_035718325.1. Taxonomy (GTDB): domain Bacteria; phylum Gemmatimonadota; class Gemmatimonadetes; order Gemmatimonadales; family GWC2-71-9; genus DASTHG01. The sequence continues at coordinate 14,448 of DASTHG010000378.1, forward strand.
TTCGATGAAACGGAGGCTGCGGCGCTGTTCGAGCTGGTCGCCGAGCAGCGCCAGGCCGGGTTGCGCTGTGACTGGCTGGAGCGCGACGATCTGGATGAGCGCTGGCCCGGCGTCGCCCCCGAAGCGCGAGGCGCCCTCTACGCACCCGAGGATGGCTGCCTCGATCCGGCCGCGCTGAACGCCGCCCTGCTCGCCGACGCGCAGCGCCTCGGCGTCCGCATCAGCCCGGAGCCGGTGCGCCGGGTCCTGACCTCGCTGGGACGCGTCATGGGCGTGGCCACTGCGGCCAACAGCATCCCGGCTACCCAGGTCGTGATCGCGGCGGGCGCCTGGTCGTCACTGCTCGAGGGGCTGCCGCGCCGAGTGGCGGTGGAGCCGGTGCGCGGACAGATCCTGGCGATCGACTGGCCCGCCGGATTCCCGGCATCTGTCTTCTATCATGGGCACGGATACCTGCTGCCCCGTGGCACAGAGGCGATCCTGGGCAGCACGATGGAGCATGTCGGATTCGACGCGCGCACCAGCGAAGCGGGACTCGCCGAGATCCGGCGTTCGACGGCGCGCCTCTGTCCTGCGATTGCGCACGCCACGGTACGGCGCAGCTGGGCCGGACTGCGTCCCGTCACACCCGACGGCCTGCCGGTCCTCGGCGCCGATCCGGAGGTGTCCGGCCTCTGGTACGCCACCGGCCACGGTCGTAACGGCATCCTGCTGGCCGGCATCACCGGGGAGATCATCGGGGACTTGCTGTCGTCCGGCCGCACCGATATCGACATCAGCGAGCTCTCAATCGATCGCTTCGGGCAGGATCAGCCGATGGCCGATAGCCGATAGCCGATAGCCGATCGCGATGTATCGCACCTGCGCCTTCTGCAACGCGACTTTCGACGGTGACGGCGGGCCTTCGGGTCTCGGCGTGGGACGCCGACTGGCGTTCGACGAGTGGAAAGCCCGGCTGTGGGTGGTATGTCCCAAGTGCGCCCGGTGGAATCTCACTCCGCTCGACGACCGGCTGGAGCACATCGAAGCGGTTGCCCAGGCGGCGGCCGGAGCGCGGCTGCTCGCCAACACGGAGCAAGTCTCCCTGCTGCGTTGGCAGCACTACGATCTCATCCGTGTCGGCAAGCCGTTGCGCGTCGAGCTCGCGGGGTGGCGGTACGGCGAGCGGCTGCGCGCGCGCAACCGCGAACGGGCGAAGGTCGTCGTGCCATTGACGCTTGCTGCCGTGGGACTGGGGATTGCCGCGAACGTAGCGCTGGGTGGCTCGTTCGGCTTTCTCGCATGGAACCTGGGCCGCAGCGTCGACGGGATCTACGTCGGGATGATGGGGTCGCGCCGAGTGCGGCTCGTCGAGCCGCCCATCTGCGACCACTGTGGAACCGTGCTCCAGCTCAAAGCGAAGCACGTTCAACACGCCCGGGTCGTCCCCTATGCTCACCAGGACCTCGGTGTGCTCGTCAGCTGCCCGACCTGCCATCGCGAAGCAGCGCTGCTCACCGGACGCGACGCCTCGGCGATCCTGCGCCAAGGCCTCGCCTATCTCAACATTCGCCGCTCCGGGCGCCGCAAGGCGGAAGACGCAGCGCGCGTCGTGGACCAGGCTGGTGGGGCCGATCAACTGATCCGCAATGTGGCACGTCGCGAGTTGACACTGCGCTCGCTCCGCCCTGAAGGGCGGCTGGCGCTCGAAATGGCCGTCGATGAGCGCGACGAGGTGCTGGAGCTCGAGCGGCAATGGCGCGACGCCGAGGAGATTGCCGAGATCGCTGACGGCACCCTCAGCACCGACGCCACGTTGGAGGAAGAAATGAAACGACTTAGAGAGCGAGGCGATCAACCGTCCGGTTGAAAAATGGCTTCCACGCCTCTCCTGCGACCGCTATCTTCAGCGCCGATGGCCGCACCGCTGGTGCAGATCACCCCACGGATCCCCGGAGCACCCGCCACGCCCGCGGGGGCCCCCGAGCGCAAGCCCGCCTGGCTCAAAGTGAAAGCCCCCGGAGGACCAACCTACCGCAACGTGCAGCAGATGATGCGGGACTTGCGGCTGCACACGGTGTGCGAAGAAGCCCATTGTCCCAACATCGGCGAGTGCTGGGAGCATCGCGCCGCCACGTTCATGATCCTGGGCGACGTCTGCACGCGGAACTGCGCCTACTGCGCAGTGGCCCATGGTACGCCCGCCCCGCTCGACGAGCAGGAGCCCGAGCGGCTCGCCGCAGCGGTGGCGCAGCTCGAACTGCGCCACGTCGTGATCACGAGCGTCGACCGTGATGATCTGCCGAACGGCGGCGCCGAGATGTTCGCGGCGTGCATCCGTGCGATCCGGCAGCGGCTCCCCGAGACGTCGGTCGAGGTGCTGATCCCCGACTTCAAGGGAAACCGGGTGGCTTTGGAGATCGTCGTCGACGCAGCTCCCGACATCTTGAATCACAACCTCGAAACCATCGAGCGGTTGTACCGGATCGCCCGCCCCGGCGGCCGCTATCCGCGGGCGCTCGAGCTGTTGCAGCGGGCGAAACAGCGGCGCCCGGATGCGCTCACCAAGTCCGGCCTCATGGTGGGGCTCGGCGAAGAATGGGACGAGCTGCTCAGCGCGATGCGCGACCTGCGCGCGCAGGACGTCGACATCCTCACAGTTGGACAATACCTCCGTCCCTCCGACGCGCATCTGCCGATCGCCCGCTGGTATACGCCGGCCGAGTTTTCCGAATTGAAGCGGCTGGGCCTCGAGATGGGATTCCGGCATGTCGAGTCGGGTCCGCTCGTGCGCTCCAGCTATCACGCCTGGGAGCAAGTGGAGGCTGCGACCCTGCCATGACCACGGTGACCGCACAGCCCGCCAAGGGCGAGACACAGGTAGCGCAGCAGCGCCGCATGCTCCGCGAGATGTTGCTCATCCGGCGCTTCGAGGAAAAGGCGGCCGAGGCGTATGCCCTCGGTAAGATCGGCGGCTTCTGCCATCTCTACATCGGGCAGGAAGCCGTCGCTGTGGGCGTCTCCGCCGCCCTCGAGCCGACCGACTACGTCATCGCCTCCTACCGCGAGCATGGCCAGGCGCTGGTGCGCGGCATCTCCGCCCGCGCCGTCATGGCCGAGCTGTTCGGCAAGAGCACCGGGTGCTCGAGCGGGAAAGGCGGCTCGATGCATCTGTTCGACGCGGAGAAGCGCTTCATGGGCGGCCACGGCATCGTGGGCGGCCACCTGCCGCTGGCGACCGGTCTCGCCTTCGCCATCAAGTACCGCGGCGGCGACGCGGTGTGCGCCTGCTTCTTCGGCGAGGCGGCCGTGAACATCGGGGCGTTCCACGAGGCGCTGAACATGGCCTCGGTCTGGAAACTGCCGGTGATCTTCCTCTGTGAGAACAACCGCTACGGGATGGGGACCGCGTTCGAGCGTGTGGCGGCGGTGACCGATGTCGTGGAGCACGCCTGCAGCTACGACATCGCGGGTGAAGTCGTCAACGGCATGGACGTGCTCGACGTGCAGGCGGCGACGCAGCGCGCCGTGCAGCGCGCACGCAAGGGCGGCCACCCCACCCTGCTCGAGGTGCGCACCTACCGTTACATGGGCCATTCGATGTCCGACCCCCTGCACGGCGTCTACCGCACCAAGGACGAGGTCGAAGAACAAAAGAAGAAAGATCCGATCGCCCAGCTGTTCCAACGCCTGCGCCAGGACGGTGCGATCGATCAGGCGGGATACGACGCGCTCGACGCGGAGATCAAAGCTGAAGTCGACGATGCGGTGAAGTTCGCCGACGAGAGTCCCGATCCCGCCCCCGAAGAGCTGACGACCCACGTGCTGGCGGACTGAGCGATGCCCACCATCACCTACCGGGATGCCCTGAACCAGGCGCTGCGCGAAGAAATGCAGCGCGATCCCGACGTCTTTCTCATGGGCGAGGAGGTCGGTCTCTACCAGGGCGCCTACAAAGTGAGTCGCGGACTGCTCGAGGAATTCGGCGCCAAGCGCATCGTCGACACGCCGATCGCCGAGCTGGGATTCGCCGGCATCGGGGTCGGCGCCGCGATGGGAGGCTTGCGTCCAGTCGTCGAATTCATGACCTGGAACTTCGCGGTGCTGGCGCTCGACCAAATCGTCAATTCTGCCGCGAAAATGTTGTACATGTCCGGCGGACAGATTCCCATGCCGATCGTCTTCCGCGGGCCCAACGGGGCCGCCCTCCAGCTTTCGTCCCAGCATTCGCAGGCGTGGGAGTCGTGGTTGTCGCACATCCCCGGTCTCAAAGTCGTCGCCCCCGCGACCCCCTATGACGCCAAGGGCCTCCTGAAGTCGGCGATTCGCGACAACAACCCTGTCATCGTCCTCGAAGGGGAGATGCTCTACAACAACAAGGGCGAGGTCCCCGAGGGCGAGATCCTGATCCCGATCGGTCAGGCCGAAGTCAAACGCGAAGGCAGCCACGTCACCGTCATTTGCCACTCCAAGACCGTGTCGGTCGCCCTCAAGGCCGCCGAACAGCTGGCGAGTCAGGACATTTCCGCCGAGGTCGTCGACCTGCGCACGCTGCGCCCACTGGACGACGCGGCGATCCTCGCCTCGGTGGCGAAGACCAATCGGGTCGTCGTCGTCGAAGAAGGCTGGCCGCAGTGCGGGGTCGGGGCGCAGGTGGTCGATCTCATCCAGCGCGAGGCGTTCGACCAGCTCGACGCTCCCGTGCTGCGGGTGACCCAGGCCGACGTCCCGATGCCCTACAACAAGCAGCTCGAACGGCTCGCCAAACCGTCCCCTGAAAAGGTGGTCGCGGCGGCGCGTCGCGTCCTCTACCTCGACTGACATGGCCACGACCGTCGTGATGGAAGCGCTCTCCCCGACGATGGAGGAGGGGCGCCTGGTGAAGTGGTCCAAAGCCGTCGGCGATGCGGTGAAGACCGGCGACACGCTCGCCGAGGTCGAGACCGACAAGGCGGTGATGGAGCTCGTCGCCCGGGCCGACGGACAGCTGCTCAAGCAAGTCGTGGCCGAGGGTGCGACGGTGCCAGTGGGCGGTGCGGTGGCGGTGATCGGTGCGCAGGGGGAGAGCGTCGCCACAACCGCTGCGGCCGCGCCCGCGAAGAGCTCTCAGCCGTCAGCGGTCAGCCGTCCGCCATCGGCGACACTCGCTCCAGCTGCGGCACCGGTGTCCGCCGCCCCCGCCGATGCGACGCGCGTGGTGCGCGCCTCGCCGCTCGCTCGGCGGCTCGCCAAGGAGCGCGGGGTCGATCTGAAGCTCGTGCAGGGCTCCGGACCGGGCGGGCGCGTCGTCATGCGGGACCTGGAGGGCGCCGGCGCCGCGGCGGTCGCGGTGCCGCGCTCGGCGGTGCCCCAGCCGGTCGGCGGGGTCGCGTACCGCGACGTTCCGCTCACCCAGATCCGCAAGACCATCGCCAAACGGCTCGGCGCGTCGCTGGGTCCGATCCCCCATTTCTTCCTTACCACCGAAGTGGATATGGAGCGGGCCGCCGACGCGCGCGCCGCGCTCAACCAGCAGCTCGGCGATCAGGGAAAAATCAGCGTCAACGACATCCTCCTGAAAGCCACGGCGCTGGCGCTCAGCAAGCACGGCGCCTGCAACGCCTGGTGGCAGGAAGATCACATCCGCTACTGGAACGAAGTGCATCTCGGCGTGGCCGTCGCCGTTGAAGACGGCTTGATCACACCCGTCATTCGCAACACCGATCGCAAGTCGCTGCTCGAGATCTCGACAGAGTCGCGCGAGCTCGCCGGACGCGCCCGCGAGCGCCGCCTGAAACCCGAGGAGTACACGGGCTCGACGTTCTCGGTATCGAATCTCGGCATGTTCGAGATCGACCAGTTTACCGGTGTGATCAACCCGCCCGAAGCCGGCATCCTTGCCGTCTGCACGATGGTCGCGAAGCCCGTCGCGGTCGACGGCCAGGTCGTGGTGCGGCGGCGGCTGCGCCTGACGATGAGCTGCGACCACCGGGTGATCGACGGAGCCACCGGCGCCGCGTTTCTCAGGACCTTGAAGCAGATGCTCGAGAATCCGTTGGCGATGCTCTTATAAATGCAGAATGATGAATGTCGAATGCAGAATTGTGAATTCTGCATTTTGCATTCTGCATTTCATTGAGGAGGTTACTTGGCGAGTCAATTTGACGTCATCGTGCTGGGTGGAGGTCCCGCCGGCTATGAGTGCGCCATTCGAGCGGCACAGCTGGGGCTGGCCAGCGCCGTGGTGGAGCGCGAGAAGCTCGGCGGGGTGTGCGTCAACATCGGGTGCATCCCCACCAAGGCCCTGCTCCATTCGGCGTACATCGCCCATCTGCTCAAGGACGCGGTGGACTTCGGAGTGGCGGCCGACACGGTAAAAACCGACTACGGCGTCGCGATGAAGCGCAGCCGCAAGGTCGCCGACCAGAATTCCCGGGGTGTCGAGTTCCTGATGAAGAAGAACAAGATCACCGTCTTCAAGGGCACGGGCGTCCTGCAGCCGGGCCGCAAGGTAAAGGTCGGCAGCGACGTCCTCGAGGCCAAGAAGGCGGTCGTCATCGCCACCGGCTCACGCGTGAAGGGCATCCCCCAGATCGGGCTCGAGATCAACAAGACGACCGTCATCTCCTCCGACGAGGCCCTGCTGCTCGAGAAGCTCCCGGCGTCGATCGCCGTCATCGGGGCGGGCGCCGTAGGCATGGAGTTCGCCGACATCTTCAACGCCTTCGG
>DASTHG010000379.1:0-3158 GCA_035718325.1 Gemmatimonadales bacterium
CGGACAACGCGCAGTCGGTGTTCGAGCTGTCGACGATCGAGCAGGACACCAAGGCTCCGGCCGAGATCCAGGCGCAGTACGGCTTCACGCCGAACTTCGAGAAGGCCAAGCACCACCTCGAGGAAAACGACGGCGCGGGCAACACATTCAAAGCGACCTCGAAACCGGTGCTGATCGGCACGGCCGTGGTCGGCGCCACTACCATGATCTTCTCGATCATCGTATTGCTTACCGAAGGGCTGAAGCCGGAATTGCTCAAGTATCTCTCGATTCTGCATCCGCCGTTCCTGCTCGGCCTGATCACGGGCGGCGCGGTGATCTATTGGTTCACCGGCGCGTCCATCCAGGCGGTGACGACCGGCGCCTACCGCGCCGTGGAGTTCATCAAGGCGAATATCCGGCTCGAGGGCGTGACCAAGGCGTCCGTGTCCGACAGCAAGAAGGTGGTGGCGATCTGCACACAATACGCGCAGCGGGGGATGTTCAACATCTTCCTGACGGTGTTCTTCGCGACGCTCGCCTTCGCGTTCGTCGAGCCCTACTTCTTCATCGGGTATCTCATCTCGATCGCCTTGTTCGGATTGTTTCAGGCGATCTTCATGGCCAACGCCGGCGGGGCCTGGGACAACGCGAAGAAGGTCGTCGAAACCGAGCTGAAGCAGAAAGGCACCCCGCTGCACGACGCCACCGTGGTGGGAGACACCGTCGGTGATCCGTTCAAGGACACGTCGTCGGTGGCGATGAACCCGATCATCAAGTTCACGACGTTGTTCGGTCTGCTCGCCGTCGAGCTCGCGGTGTCGTTGACCGGGGAGCGCGGGCCCACGCTCACGCACCTGCTGGCGGCGGCGTTTTTCCTGATCTCGGTGGCGTTCGTGTGGCGTTCCTTCTACCGGATGCGCATCGAAGTCCAATAGGAGGTGACCCGGTGACCGCGGCGCAGGTCGTCGTCACCGTTCTGGGTGTCGCGGCGATCGGGTGGGTGTTGTGGTACTTCCTGTGGTCGCGAGGGTATGCGCGCGCCGCGCCGGAAGGCCCAGGCGTCCAGGAAATCGCCGTGACGGTGAAGGGCGGCTATCAGCCCGATACGATTCTCGTGCGGGCCGGACAGCCGGTGCGGCTGCGCTTCTATCGCGATGAGACGGCCGACTGCTCGGAGCGCGTCGTCTTCGAGCGGTTCGGCATCGACCGCGCGCTCCCCGCGTTCGAAACGACGGACATCGAGTTCACGCCCACCGAGCCCGGCGAGTATCCCTTCCGCTGCGGGATGTCGATGCTGAAAGGGCTGCTCGTCGTCGAGCCGGCGGGCGGCACGAAAGCCGTAGCGTCTCCGCACGCCGCACATGGCTAATCAGCGTCTCACACTCCCCATCGAAGGCATGAGCTGCGCGGCCTGCGCCGTCACGGTGCAGAGCGCTCTGGGGGCGGTCTCGGGCGTCACCCAGGCATCGGTGAATTACGCCACCGGGAAAGCCTCGGTCGACTACGACGATACCGCGACGGGCATCGCCACGCTGGTGCACGCCGTGCGCGACGCGGGCTACGACGCGGGCCAGGCACGCGTGAGTTTCGTAGTCAGCGAGCTGCACTACGCCCCCAGCGTCGCGGGGCTGGAGCGCGCGCTCACTGCCGTGCCGGGTGTGCTGCGGGCCGCCGCCAATCAGGCCACGGAGACGGTCACGGTCACCTATGTCCCCGGGGTGACCACTACCGACCAGCTCGAGGCGGCGGTGACGCAGGCGGGCTTTCAGGTCGCCGCTCCGATCGCCGCCGAGGATCCGGTGGAGCGCGAACGGCTCGCGCGCGCGCGCGAAGTGCGTCAGCTGACCTGGAAGTTCGTTCTGGCGGCGCTGGTCGCGGTCGTTTCGATGGCCGGCTCGATGACGACCATGACCGGTCCGAAGGCCGGCGCTCTGGCAGAGCGGCTTCACGCGATGGCGGCGCATGGGATTCTGGGAGATGCCGGGACGATGCGCTGGCTGCTCGCCCTGGTGACGCTGCCGGTCGTGCTGTGGTCGGGGCGGCAGTTTTATCGCGGCGCCTGGTCGGGTTTTCGGCACCGCACCGCCGACATGAACACCCTGATCGCCGTAGGCACCGGGGCGGCCTTCCTCTATTCGTTTGCCGTAACGGTCGCGCCGGGCATCTTCACCGGGGCCGGGCTGTCCGCCAGTGTCTACTACGAGGTCGTCTCCGCCGTGATCGCCCTGGTCCTCCTGGGCCGATTGCTCGAGGCCCGGGCCCGCGGGGCCACGTCCGCCGCGATCCGCCGGCTCGCGGGGCTGACGCCTGCGGTCGCGCACGTCGTGCAGGGCGCGGCGACCGAGGATGTTGCCGCCGCCGCTCTCGTCGAGCAGCAGCTCGTCATGGTAAGGCCGGGCGAGCGCGTGCCCGCCGACGGCGTGATCACCGAGGGCTCGTCGGACGTCGACGAATCGATGTTGACCGGTGAACCCCTCCCCGTTCCGAAACAGCCCGGAGATGAAGTCATCGGCGGCACGGTGAACACCACCGGGAGCTTCACGTTCCGCATCACGCGCGTCGGCAAGGACACGGCGCTCGGTCAGATCGTCCGGATGGTGGAGGAGGCGCAGGGGTCGAAGGCGCCGATTCAGCGCCTGGCCGACCGGGTCGCGGGCGTCTTCGTCCCGGTCGTCATGGCGGTTGCGATCGCGGCATTCGTCGTCTGGTTCGATGTCGGGCCGCAGCCCGCCGTACTGTTCGCAACGATCGCGCTCGTCACCGTGCTGATCATCGCCTGCCCCTGCGCGCTTGGCCTTGCCACGCCGACCGCCGTGCTGGTGGCGACGGGGCGCGCGGCGGAGCAGGGGATCCTGATCCGCGGCGGCGAAGCGCTCGAGCGATTGTCCCGGGTCCGCACGGTGCTGTTCGACAAGACCGGGACGATCACCGAAGGGCGTCCGGCGATCACGCACATCGTCACCGCGCGCCGGCCCGATGGCAGCGCCGTGGCCGTCGCGGAGGTGCTGCGCTGGGCCGCATCGGTAGAGCAGAGGTCCGAGCATCCGGTGGCGCAGGCGATCGTACGCGCCGCGCAGGAACGGATGCTGCTGCTGCTCCCCGTCGAGAAGTTCGCGCTGATGGAAGGGCGCGGCGTACGCGGCACAGTGGACCGCCGTCTGATCGAAGTGATCTCG
>DASTHG010000380.1:0-9142 GCA_035718325.1 Gemmatimonadales bacterium
GGCTGCACGAACCTGGATGAAAGCCCGCCGAGCTTGATCACGCCGGGGAATTTCTTCCGTACCGACCAGGAAGTGCTGGCGGGTCTCGCCGGGGTGTACGCGCAGCTGCGCGCGTTCGCGCCGGAGGGCGGCATCTACGACGTCAGCGAGATCACGACCGATGAAGATGTGGTACCGACCCGTGGCCAGGACTGGTACGATAACGGCCAGTGGATCGATCTCCACAACATGACGTGGACGCCGACCAGCGCCGCGACCGCCAACTTCTTCAACGGTGTCTGGAACAATCCCTACCAGGGCGTCGCCAACGCCAATCTGTTCATCGCGTCGATCAAGAACTCCAACGTCGCGAACAAAGCGGCGATTGTCGCGGAGGCGCGGACGCTGCGCGCGTACTTCTACTACGTCCTGATGGATTACTTCGGCGGCGTGCCGATCGACACGACGACCGACGTCACCCTGACTCCCCGCAACACGCGCCGGGAGGTGTTCGACTTCATCGAGAAGGAACTGATCGCGGCCCGCGCCGATCTGCCCGCCACCCGGCCCCAATCGGAGAACGGGCGTATCACCCAGGGAGCGGCGGACGCCATCCTGGCCAACATGTACCTGAACGCCGGGGTGTTCACCAAGGACGGCGCGGCTGGAGGGATCAGCGGCAACTCCTACAACTCCTGCGCCGGGATCGCCGTCACCGGTGGTGATGCCTGCGCGCAGGCGATCGCCGTGGCCGACCGTATCCTGACCTCAGGGAATTATCGGCTGGCCGACTCGTTCCCGCAGAATTTCCGCGCCGACAACAACACGTCGCCGGAGAACATCTTCGTCGTCAAGTTCATCGCCGCGGACGGGCTGGGGATGGATTACGTCATGTCGATCCTGCACTACAGCCAGTTCAACCCATCCCCGTGGAACGGCTTCGCAACGCTGGCGCAGACCTATGCGGCCTTCGACCCGGCCGACAAGCGGCGCCAGGTATTCTTGATCGGCCCGCAAGTCAACGTGCTGACGGGCGCGCCGGTGAACGATCGGGCGGGGAATCCGTTGGTCTTCACCGAGTCCATCCCCGACATCCACTCGGCGACGGAAGGTCAGGGCCCCCGCATTTACAAGTGGCCCGCCGACCCGGCCCACATTGCGCAGAACAACGGCAACGACTTCGCGTTGTTCCGGCTCGGCGAGATCTACCTCATCAAGGCCGAGGCGGAACTGGAGTCGGGTAATGCCGCGCTCGCGCTCACGCTGCTCAACCAGCTGCGCGCGCGAACCGCCCCAGTGGCGGCACCGCTCGCGGTGGCCGACCGCCCGACGATCCTCAACGAGCGGCTGTTCGAGCTGGTCGGGGAAGGCAAGCGGCGGCAGGACCTGATCCGGTTCGGTGGCTACACCGGCCGGGACGACACTGCGTCGGGGATCGCAGGCGGGAAGGTGTCGGCTTCGGCTGATCACGTGTTGATGCCGATTCCGCAGACGCAGATCGACGCCAATCCCAAGCTGACGCAGAACCCCGGGTACTGACCGGGGAGCCGTCCACGCCAGTGAGAACCGTCGCCTGCTCGGATGCTCTCGAGCAGGCGACGGTTTGCGTTCGGGGCACTTTGCCGCTGCTCGCCGCTGCCGCTCTGGTCGCGCTGGCGTGCAGCGGCGCTCCAGAAGCGGCCAAGCGCGGCGCCGCTCCTTCAGCCGACGGTCGATTGTTCACGCTGCTGCCGTCGAGTTACACGGGCGTTCGCTTCGAAAACCGCCTGACCGACACTCACGACCTCAACGTCTTCACCTATCGCAACTACTACAACGGCGGCGGCGTGGCGCTGGGCGATCTCACCGGAGACGGATTGCCGGAGATCGTGCTCTCGTCCAATCAGAACGGCATCCGGCTGTACCTGAACCAGGGAACGTTTCAGTTCCGTGACGTCACCGCCGAAGCGGGCCTCAAGAGCACCAGGCCGTGGACCACCGGCGTCACCTTTGCGGACGTCAATGGTGACGGGCGGCTCGACGTCTACGTGTGCCATGCGGGCAAGGTCGACAAGGCGGACCGGGCCAACGAGCTCTTCATCAACCAGGGGCTCGACGCGCACGGCGTGCCCACCTTCAAGGAGATGGCGGCCGCGTACGGCGTCGCCGACGAAGGCTGGTCCACGCATGCAGCGTTTTTCGATTACGACAAGGACGGCTACCTCGATCTCTTCGTGGTGAACAATTCGCCGCGCCCGGTCGCCAGCATGGGGGAGCAGAACACCCGGGCGGTGCGCGACTCCTTCGGCGGCGACAAGCTGTACCACAACGTGCGCGGCCACTTCGTCGACGTGAGCGCGCAGGCGGGCATTTACGGCAGCGAGATCGGCCTGGGTCTCGGCGTGGCGGTGAGCGATTTCAATCGCGACGGCTGGCCCGATCTCTACGTCTCCAACGATTTCTTCGAGCGGGACTACCTGTATCTCAACAACGGCGACGGGACGTTTCGCGAAGCGCTCGAGCAGGCGATGCCGTCGACCAGCTACGCCTCCATGGGGCTCGATGCGGCGGACATCGACAATGACGGCCGGCCCGACCTGTTCGTCGCCGACATGCTGCCGGAGGACGAGTACCGGCTCCAGACGATGGCCTCGTTCGAGACCTGGGAGCAGCAACAAGCCAACGTCGCCAAGGGGTTCAACCATCAGTACACACGCAACATGCTGCAGCGCAACAACGGCGACGGCACGTTCAGCGAGATCGGCCAGATGGCAGGCGTGGCGCGGACCGACTGGAGCTGGAGCGCGCTGATCGCCGACCTGGATCTGGATGGCCGCAAGGACCTCTACGTCACGAACGGAATCGCCCGCGACCTGACGGCCCAGGACTACCTCTCATTCCTGGCGAGCGACCAGACGATGCGCGAGGCGACGCGCGGTAAGCGGGTCGATTTTCTCGGACTGATCAACAAGATGACGTCGACGCCGCTCGTGCATTACGCCTTCCGCAACGACGGCGATTATCGCTTCTCCAATCAGACCGTGGCCTGGGGCCTCGGGCAGCCCAGCTTCGGCAACGGCGCCGCCTACGGCGACCTCGACGGCGACGGGGCGCCCGATCTCGTCGTCAACAACGTGAACCAGGAAGCGTTCATCTACCGCAACAACGCACGCGCCCTTCTGCCGGACAATCACTACCTCCAGATCAAGCTCGACGGCGAGGGACCCAACCGGTTCGCGATCGGCGCCAAGGTGACGCTCGACGACGGCGGGCAGACGCTATACCAGGAGGAGGAGCCGTCGCGCGGGTTCCAGTCGAGCGTCGACTACGTGCTCACCTTCGGGCTGGGCAAAGTGGACACGGTGCGAAGCGTGATGGTCGACTGGCCGGATGGCCGAGTGTCGAAACTCGCCAATGTCGTCGCGAATCAGCGCCTGACCGTGCACCAGTCGGAGTCAACGGCGGCGGGGTCCGCCTTGAGTCCCCCCTCTCCCAACGGGAGAGGGGGGCAGGGGGTGAGGACACCAATACTCACCGACATCACCAATCAAATCGCGCTACCGTTCGTCCACAAAGAGAACACGTTCGTCGATTTCAACCGCGAGCCCTTGATGCCGAAGCTGGTCTCGACGGAGGGTCCCGACATTGCCGTCGCGGACGTCAACGGCGACGGGCTCGATGACATCTTCATTGGCGGTGCGAAAGGCCAGGCCGGCGCGCTGCTCACCCAACAGCCGGACGGCCATTTTGTACGCTCCAACCCCGGGCTGTTCGAGCAGGACTCGTTGTCGGAAGATCTGGGCGCCGTGTTCTTCGACGCCAACGGCGACGGGCGTCCTGATCTCTACGTCGTGAGCGGTGGCAACGAGTACTCGGCCATGGCACCGGCACTACAGGACCGGCTCTATCTGAACGACGGGCATGGACGCTTCCACAAGGCGGCGGGCGCCCTGCCGCTCGAGGACATCAGCGGCGGGCCCGTCGCGGCGGCGGACTACGACGGGGACGGGGCCGTCGATCTCTTCGTCGGGGGACGCGTGGTGCCATGGGAGTACGGCGCCGACCCTCGCAGTATGCTGCTCAAGAACGACGGGCACGGCCATTTCACCGATGTCACCCCGCGTCTCGCGCCGGACCTTGCGCACGTCGGCATGGTGACCGACGCGTTGTGGCGCGACGTGGACGGCGACGGCCGTGCCGATCTTATCGTCGTCGGCGAGTGGATGCCGATCACGATCTTTCACAACGCCGGTGGCGGTAAACTCGTCCGCTTGAATCCCCGGGGCCTGGAGCAGAGTGCCGGGTGGTGGAATCGCATCATTGCGGGCGATTTTGCGGGGCGCGGCCGCGTGGACTTCATCGTCGGCAATCTGGGACTCAATACGCGGTTTCAGGCAACGCCGGCCGAGCCCGTGACGATGTACGTCAAGGACTTCGCACGCGACGGGAGGGACCAGCAAGTGGTGTCGGTCTACAACCAGGGCGTGAGCTACCCGCTCGAATTGCGCGACGATCTGCTCAACGCGATCCCATCACTCAAGCTGCGCTATCTCAGCTACAAGGATTACGCGCGTCAGACGGTGAAGGACATCTTCACGCCCGCCGAGCTGGGAACTGCGGTGTTCAAGCAGGCGCAGACGTTCGCGTCGGCGCTGGTGCGCAACAACGGCGATGGCTCGTTTACCCTGGCGCCATTGCCGCGCGAAGCCCAGATCGCACCGATCTACGGCATCCTCGCCCAGGACCTCGAGGGCCATGGCAAGCCCGACCTTCTCGTCGCGGGTAACTTCGACGGAGTCAAGCCCGAAATCGGCAGAATGAGCGCCGGGTACGGTCTGTTGATGCAGGGTGATGGCAAAGGCGGCTTCAGTCCGGTGCGAGTGCAGCAGAGCGGGTTCTTTGTTCCGGGGCAGGCCCGCGACATCAAGCGGGTGCGGACGCGGAACGGAGACATTTACGTGGTGGCTCGCAACAACGATCGGCCGCTCGTCTTCCGCGCCACGCGGAGCGCGGCGGCCGCCGCTCACTGACGGGGAGGCGGCTTCTTCATCTTGATGAGGATCACGCCGTTCGACCCGCGCGAACCATACATCGCGGTGCTGGTGGCGTCCTTCAGCACCTCGATCGATTCGATGTCGTACGGATTGATGCCGTACAGTGCTCCGTTCGCTCCCGGCGCGATTTCGACGCCGTCGATCACGTAGAGCGGCTCGTTGCTGCCCATGAGCGACGATCCGCCCCGGATCCGCACCGCAATGCCGCCGTCCGCGGTCCGGTTCACCTCGACACCGGGGAACCGTCCCGACAATGCTTCCTCGATCGGCACATCCTTGCGAATCTGGTCGCCGGTAACGACTTCGCGGCGCGGAGCGCCGCCGAATGACGAATCCCGGGGCGTCGTATCCGCGACCTGGTGTGTGTTACCGCTGCGGGGATGGGCGCACCCCGCGAGCAGTCCGATCACGAGGCCGAAACTGGGAATCAGGCGCACGTTGCAGTATACGACGGTTTGTCTGTTGCTGCACTGCGCCCTGGCCGCCGCGACACTCACGGCCCAGGAACCGTGGATGCTCGGGCCGTTCGCCAAGGCCAACGACGTCAACCCCGTCATCGTGCCGCGTCCGGGCGTCGCGTGGGAGGCGACGGCGACGTTCAATCCCGCCGCCGTCGTGCGCCAGGACAGAATCTTCGTGCTGTATCGAGCGGAGGACGCGAGCGGGGAGCTCAAGATCGGGGGCCACACCTCGCGCATCGGTCTGGCGCAAAGCGTTGATGGCCTGCGATTTACTCGAGGCGCGGAGCCGGTGCTGTACCCTGACAGCGACGCGCAGCGCCACTACGAATGGCCCGGCGGCGTGGAGGACCCGCGCGTCGTCGAGACGGGAGACGGCGGCTACGTCCTCACGTATACGCAGTGGAACAGGCAAGTCCCCCGGCTCGCCGTCGCGACGTCCCACGATCTGATCCACTGGACGAAGCACGGCCCCGCGTTCGCGGCGAGTCGCGCCGGGAAATACCTGAACATGGAGTCGAAGTCGGGAGCGATCCTCGTCCGCGTCGAGGGGGACCGGCTCATCGCGACGAAGGTGCACGGGACGTACTGGATGTACTTCAACGTCCCCGAGGTGCTGATTGCAACGTCGGACAATCTGATCGATTGGACACCGCTCGAAGACGCCGACGGGAAGCTCGTGAAGGTCCTTACGCCCAGGCCCGGGTACTTCGATTCCTGGCTCGTGGAGGCCGGTCCCCCGGCGCTCGTCACGCCGCGGGGCATCGTCCTGGTGTACAACGCGGGGAACAGCGCCACGGTCGGGGATCCGGCGCTCCCCTCGCGGGTCTACACCGCTGGACAAGCGCTCTTCGATTCGACAAATCCTCTGAAGCTGCTTGCCCGCTCCGCCGAGCCGTTCATCAAGCCGACCGAGGCGTACGAGCGGACCGGGCAGTACCCCGAGGGGACGACGTTCGTGGAAGGTCTGGTGCCATTCCACGGGCGCTGGTACCTCTACTACGGTTCGGCGGACTCGCGGGTGGGCGTTGCGGTGTGGGATCCCAGGCGTTCGAACAGCGGCCATGGAGGAAGCCCCAGATGACCCTGATCAAGGTTGCACCACCACTTGATCAAGAAGTCGACCTGACCAAGACCTACGATGCCGTCATCGTGGGGTCGGGAGCCGCGGGCGGCATGGCGGCCCACGTGCTCACCGAGCTCGGTCTGAAGGTGCTGCTGCTCGAGGCGGGAAAGAAGTTTTCCATCCCCGAGATCAACGCGGAGCTGCGGTCGATGCAATGGCCGTACGATCACCCGCGTCGCGGCGACTTCCCTCCCGGCAATCACGCCCTCTCCTTCAACGAATACCAGATCCGCAAGCCGCCCTACGCGAAAGGCAGTGCGTTCCGTCACGTGTACTCGTACGTCGGCGGCTGGGGCGGCTCCGACTACGTCAAGAACATCCTGGTCGACGAGAAGGAGCACCCCTACACCGGGACCAAATACGCCTGGGTGCGCGCGCGCCTGCTCGGCGGCAAGACCAACATCTGGGGGCGTCTCGCCCTGCGATTGTCGGACTACGACTTCAAGGGAAAGACCCACGACGGCTACGGCGAAGACTGGCCGATCTCCTACGCCGATATCGCCCCCTACTACGACAAGGTCGACACCTACCTCGGCATCTCCGGCCACAAGGAAAATCTGCCGCATCTGCCGGACAGCCTGTTCCAGCGTCCCGTCAAGCTCAACCTGGCCGAGGTGCAGTTGCGGCAGAAGCTCGCGGGGATGGGGCGGGTGCTGACGCCGTACCGCGCTGGGGTCACGACCGACGGGGTCAAGAACAAATACCGCAACCACTGCATGGGTCGCGGTGCATGCAACCGGCGGCCGGGCGGCTGCGACATCCATGCGGCGTTCGACTCCCCCACCGGTCTCATCTATCCCGCGATGGACACCGGGAACCTGACGTTGCGCACCAACTCGACCTGCCACGAAGTACTGGTCGACAAGAACACGGGGAAGGCGCGCGGTGTCGGGTTCGTCGACAGCGTGACGAAGAAGTCGCTCGAGGCGAAGGCCAAGGTGGTGATTCTCGCGGCGTCGACGCTCGAATCGGCGCGCCTCCTGCTCTTGTCCAGGTCGCCGCAGCATCCCAATGGCATCGGCAACTCGAGCGGCCACGTCGGCCACAACTTCTGCGAACACGTGATGGGGCCTGGGATCACCGGGCTCGTGAAGGAGCTGGTGGGCAAGTCACACACTTTGGACGATGGCCGGCCCGGTGGCTTCTACGTCCCCCGCTTTCGCAATCTCTCGGACAAACAACCCGGCTTCCTCCGTGGCTACGGCTTCGAGGGAGGCTCGGGCGACGAGATCTTCCCGCCGGGCGCCGACACACCGGGCTTCGGCGCCGCCTACAAGAAGCACGTGCGGGACTATGCGGGCGCGTATATCAGCATGGGCGGCTTCGGCGAGGTGCTGGCGCGCTACGAGAGCTACGTCGATCTCGATCCCGTGGTGAAGGACGCGTGGGGAATTCCGGTACTGCGTTTCCACTATGAGTTCGGCGACAACGAGAAAAAGATGGCCGAGGACATGGCCGTGTCGGCGAAGGAGATGTTCGAGGAGGCGGGGATCGAGGTGATCGGTGTCGACCGTGAAGTCTTGACCGAGGGCTGGTCGATCCACGAGCTCGGCACATCGCGCATGGGCAACGACCCCAAGACGTCGGTGCTGAATCAGTTTCAGCAGTCGCACGACGTGAAGAATCTGTTCGTCGTGGACGGCTCGAGTCACGTCAGCGCGTCGTGCCAGAATCCGACGTGGACGATCATGGCGCTGTGCTGGCGCTCCTGCGAGCATCTGGGCGACGAATTCCGCAAAGGGAACCTCTGAGGGGGGAGCCATGAGGAAAGAGAGCGGTCTGTCGCGTCGAGAGTTTCTGGAAGTGGGCGCCGCCGCGGCGGGCGTCTCGCTCGTCGGGAAGGGCTTGCCGACGATGCGGGTGAAGGTTCCTCCCAGCGATACGGTGCGCTTCGGCATGGTCGGCATCGGCATGGAAGGCTCGGGACTGCTCGACATGTCGATCAAGCTGCCCGGCGTCGAATGCGTCGCCGCATGCGATCTCTACGACGGACGCCACACGCTGGCCCGCGAGATCACGAACAAGGCGGATCTCCCCGTCACCCGGCGCTATCAAGAGCTGCTCGCCAACAAGAACATCGACTGCATCGTCTCGGCCGTCCCCGATCACTGGCACATGCCGCTCGTGGTCGACGCGGTCACCGCCGGCAAGGACATCTACTGCGAGAAGCCGATGTCCCACAGCCCGGCGGACGGCGTGGCGATGGTGGACGCGCAGAAGAAGACCGGGCGCATCATCCAGATTGGCTCGCAGCGCGTCAGCTCGTTGGTGTGCGCCAAGGCGAAAGAGCTCATCACCCAGGGAATGATCGGCGATCTGATGATGGTCGAAGGGTGGCTGGGCCGGAACGATCCGACGGGCGCATGGGAGTATCCGCCGCCGCCCGACCTGTCGCCGCAGAATCTCGATTGGGACACGTGGCTCGGCCGCGCGCCGAAGAAGGCATTCGATCCGCTCGCGTTCGCCCGCTGGCGCTGCTGGAAGGAATACGGCACCGGCGTCGCCGGGGATCTCCTGGTGCACCTCATCAGCGGTATGCTGTTCAT
>DASTHG010000381.1:0-3066 GCA_035718325.1 Gemmatimonadales bacterium
GAGCAAGAATGTCGTCATGTGCCCTCTCATCAGGTTGGCAGGGCGGCGCCTACCAGCTTGCGGCTCAGCGGCGAGAGCAAGCGCGTCCGCTGCAGCCGTGGGTTAGGCCACGCAGCCGCGATGATCCTTGAAGGACTCATCCGCTTGCATCATATGATCAGAGCGGTCCGTATCTATCCTCACGGATGAACGCGGATGATCGTCTTGCCCGGGCGTCGTTCGGTCGAATTGAAGGCGGCGACGGCATCGTCGAGGGCGGTGACGGTGCCGATGTTCGTGCGCAGCCGTCCGTCCCGCACTCGCTGAACGATCTCGCTCAGTTGGGCGCGATCGGATTCAACGACGAAATCGACCGCCAGGCCGTCGGCAGGCCGCGCCTCGACCGGTCCGACGATGGACACGAGCGTTCCTCCGGCTCGAACCAGGCGCGCGGACCGCTTCCCGATGTCGCCGCCGATGAGATCGAAAACGAGATCGACTCCGCCGACGTCTTCCAGGACCGCGTTGTCGAGGTCGACGAACTCGTTCGCGCCGAAGTCGAGCGCCTTCTGACGATCGGCGGCGCGTCCGGTGCCGATGACGTAGGCGCCCGCCAATCGTGCGAGTTGGGTCACGATCGACCCGACAGCGCCGGCCGCGCCGTGCGCGATGACGCTCTGTCCTGCCCGCAGGCGGCCGTGCTCGAACAGTCCCTGCCACGCAGTCAGGCCCGAGATCGGCAGGCTGGCGCCCACCGTGAAGTCGACGTCGCCTGGCAGGGGCGCTAGGTTGCGTGCCTCGATCGCCACGTATTCGGCCAGGGTGCCGTCGCGATACCAGTCCGCGAGGCCGACCACTCGCTGTCCGACCGAGAGCCCCGTAGTGCCGTAACCGAGGGCGGTGACCACGCCGGCGAGCTCGTGGCCGGGGATCGAGGGCGTTCGGTCACGGTCGAGGCGATCGGTCCAGGTCGAAGGCCAATCGAGCTCAGTGTTAACGAATCCCGAGGCATGAACCTGAACGACGACGTCGTTGATCGATGGCTGCGGCTCGGGCCGCTCCACCAGCTTCATCCCGGCCGTCCCCGCAGCCTGTCCCGTCACCACGATCGCCTTCATCTGTCACCTCCTTGCGTGACGCACTCAGCCCAGCGGCCGGCCGGGCCCACCTTATCCCGTTGTCGGGGACGCCGGAGGAAGAGGTGGGGTCCTCGCACCGGTTGGATTCCTTTCAGGCATACCGAAGGTGACATAGTGCCCGCGCGTTCTACCCAACGGCTTGCGGCTCAGCGGCGCGCGCATGCGCGGCCGCTGTAATCATCCTGACTGGGTCGGGGCTTTCGCCACGTTCGCTCATCCGCGTCCTTAGGTCTGGGACCCCCTGCTCATCTCACCGGTTCCGATCCTGAGCTTCTCGTCGCCCTGGGCGCGAGCGTGGGAAGGTCATGAACCTCTACCGGTACGAGCTCCTGGTGAAAACCCGCCGCGGACGAAAGCGGGCCGCCGCATAGACGGCCCCTGGAGTTCGCCCGGTTCACCGCTGGAATCTGGCCCTTCGTCGCATGGCGCTGTCGCGCGCGTCGGCCTGAGCGCATACTCGTGATCGTTATGGTGACAGCCGCGCGACCGGTTGGCATGATTGCGAAGACGGCACGCCGAGTTGCCGTCGCGCTGACGATCTCGATCGGCGTCGGTCTCCTGATTCTCACTCCCTGGAAGAATCATGCGGCAGAACCCCCGTCCGCACTTTTCCTCCGCACGATCATTCACGGTCTGTCGGGGACTGCCGCCTTCGGACTCTTCGAAGTGTGGCCCGGCAAGCTGCCGCGATGGCTGCAACGATGGGCCCTGCAAGTCGTGGCCGTCGGAATTTTCATGCCCGTGACGACGACCCTGATCTACATCCTCTCCACACCCGGAGGTGCGCCGCCGTTCTGGGCGGAACGCACGCGCTTGAACGGATTGTTGATCCTGACGTATGCGGGCCTCCTCGTCGCGCCGTGGACCGCGCTGGCCGCGATCGTCCGCCAGAAGGAAGCCTTCGCGCGCGATCAGAAGCTCGCGTTCGCGCTCGAGCGCAGCGAGCTCGAGCGACAGGCGCTCGACGCGCGCCTGCATCTGCTGCAAGCGCAGATCAGCCCTCATTTCCTCTTCAACACGCTCGCGAACGTGCAGGCGCTGGTCGATGCGAGTTCGCCCCATGCGTCGGTCGTGCTCCGGAGCCTCATCGAATATCTGCGCGCGGCAGTCCCGCTGCTTCATGAGCCGGCAGCGACGATCGAGCGGGAGCTGCAGCTTGTTCGACCCTATCTCGAGCTCATGCAAATGCGCATGCCGGATCGCCTGCAATACGCGATGAACGTGGATCCAGCGGCGCTGAAGGTTCGCTGTCCTCCGATCACCCTGTTGACGCTGGTCGAGAATGCCGTGCGGCACGGGATCGACCCTTCCGAAGAAGGAGGCCGGATCGACATCGACATCCGGCGGCTTGGAGAACGCTGTCTGGTCCGCGTGACCGACACCGGCGCCGGACTCCACCAGGCGGGGAACGGTCTCGGGACCGGGCTCACGGCTCTGCGCGAGCGGCTGCAGTTGATCTGCGGCGACGCGGCGCAGTTGCGCCTCGCATCCGGTGCATCTCGCGGCGTCGTCGTCGAAGTCGACCTGCCGGCACAAACATGAACGCCCGGGCCACAGCCCTGATCGCCGACGATGAACCGCTGCTGCGAGATGCGCTACGGCGCCAGCTGGCGAGCGTCTGGCCCGAGCTCGAGGTCGTGGCCGAGGCGCGGAACGGGCGGGAGGCGGTGCGGTTGTTCGACGAGCGGCATCCCGACGTCTGCTTCCTCGACGTCCACATGCCGGGTCTCTCCGGCGTCGATGCGGCGAACCACATCGGCCGCCGCGCGCATCTCGTCTTCGTCACCGCGTACGATCACTACGCGGTCCAGGCCTTCGCGCAGGGTGCGCTCGATTACCTTCTGAAGCCGGTCGATGAGGCGCGGCTCGCGGAAACCGTGAGCCGCCTCAGGGAGCGTCTGCAGTCATCGAGGCCTGCGGTCAACACGGAGCAGCTCCTGCGCGAGCT
>DASTHG010000382.1:0-3306 GCA_035718325.1 Gemmatimonadales bacterium
ATCAACGTCGCCTGCTTCTGGCTGTGGGAGATTCCGTTGGCCTACATCCTGGCACGAGTGGTGCTGCATGCTCCACTGGGAGCGTTCCTCGCCATCATGATCGGATACTCGACGTTCGCCCTCGTGGCGGTGGTCTTGTTCCGCCGCGGCCGGTGGAAACAGCGCGCGGTGTAGCGTGACCAGCTCGACAACCCGTCCGACGGCCCGACCCCTCGATCGCTCTATCGTCGACGGACCGCTGACCCGTGCCGTCTGGATGCTCGCCTGGCCGATGATGCTGCAGAACTTCATCAATGGTCTGCAGCCGATGGTGGATCACGTGCTCGTCGGGCGCCTCGTCGGGTATGCCGGCAACGCCGCGATCGGCGTCGCGACCCAAGTGTTCATCGTCGTGATCGTCTTTGTCATATCGGTATTCAGCGGCATGGGCGTGCTCGTCTCGCGCGCGGCCGGCGCGAACGATTCCGAGCTCGTCAATCGCACGGTGTACCAGGCATTCCTCGCCGCGGTGGCGCTGTGGGGATTCGTGCTCGCACCACTCGGGTGGGTGCTCGCGCCCGCCTTGCTCGGCGTGGTGCACGCCGCGCCGGACGTGCGCGCCCAGGCCCTTCCCTTCCTGCGCATCTCCTTCGTCGGAAGCCTTGGGACCCTGTGTTTCTACATGGTGTCCGGCGCATTGCGGGCGGCCGGTGACGCCCGTACGCCGCTGCGGCTCGGCGTGCTGCTCACCATCCTGAACGTGGCCTGCAACATCGCCTTCATCACGGGACTCGGTCCCTTGCCGCGGCTCGGGACCGCGGGAGCCGCCGTGGGAACGACCATCGCCGGACTGGTGTCCAGCGGTTTCGCAATCTACCTGTTGTTCTCGGGCTCCCTGCCGGTGCTGTGGCATCGCGGCATGAGCTGGCGGCCCGACTGGCGCATCATTCGGGCGCTGTTCCGCTTCGGCCTCCCCACCGGCGTGCAGGGGATCGCCATGAACATCGCTGGCGTGTGGCTGTTGCGGTTCATCGGCTCGCTGGCACTCTCCGGCCAGGCCCAGGCGGCCTACGCGGTGGGCTATGGCGAGCTGTTTTCGTTCATCACGTTCACGTCGATCGGCCTGATGCAGGCCGCTGCGACGGTCGCGGGGCAGAATCTCGGCGCCCAAAAGCCGGAGCGCTCGATTCAGGGGGTCCACGTGGCCGCCGGGCTCGGTCTCGGCCTCGCGGCGACGATCGGCGTGTTGTTCCTGACGATTCCGCGGGCACTGCTGGGGCTGTTCGGGATGACCGATCCGGTGGTGGTGGCGCTGGGGACGCAGCTCCTGGGATTCTTGTCCGTCTCGGGACTGTTCGTCTCCGTCGCGCTCACCTACACGGGAGGACTCCAGGGCACGGGCGACACCCGCTCACCGCTTTACATCTCGATCATCTCTCAGGGCGTGGTGCCGCTTGGGTTGTGCGCCCTGTGGCAGGCGACGCGCGGCCTGCACCCTTCGGACATCTGGACCGCGATCCTGTGTGGGCATATCACCCGCTGCGGCCTCAGCGTACTGCGGTTCCGTCAGGGGAAGTGGCGCACGATCAGAGTCGAGGTAGGGTAAGCACGCCGCTCCTATCCTCCCGCCATCGCCCCGACAACGAGGAATGGCTCGGCGCCCGATTGCACAGCCTCGGGGAGGGGAGCATCCGGCGGGTCGTGCGAGAGATCGCGTGCGCAGGCGAAGAAGCGCACGAACGGGCGGCGCCGGTACGTGTCATGATCGCGCATCGTGCCGCGCAGCACCGGGTAGCGTGCCTCGAGCGCGTCGAGCACGGCGCGCGCCGTGACCGGCGCCTCGCCGGGCAGCTGCAGGGCGACTTCGTCCGCGACGCCGGCGAGTGTCTTGAGATGCGTCGGCAGCTCGACGCGGATCATCACAGCGACTGCACCTCGACCGATAGCACCGGCGGAAGATCGTGTACGATCGCCGACCAGCTGTCGCCGGCATCGGGCGAGACATACACCTGGCCGCCCGTCGTGCCGAAGTAAATACCGCACTGATCGAGAGAATCCACCGCCATCGCGTCGCGCAGTACGTTCACGTAGCAGTCCCGCTGTGGCAGCCCCTTGGTGAGCGCCTCCCACTCGTTGCCCCCGGTGCGGCTGCGGTAGACCCGCAGCTTGCCGTCGGGGGGATAGTGGTAGGAATCGCTCGTGATCGGGACGACGTAAACCGTCTCGGGCTCATGGGCGTGCACGTCGATGGGGAAGCCGAAATCGGTGGGGAGATTGCCGCTCACTTCGCGCCACGAGTCGCCGGCGTCGTCGGAGCGCATGACGTCCCAGTGCTTCTGCATGAACAGCACCTTGGGCCGGGAGCGGTGCAGCGCGATGCGATGCACGCAATGCCCCACCTCGGCTTCCGGATTGGGGATCCCCTGCGACTTGAGCCCACGATTGATCGGCCGCCACGTCTGGCCACCGTCGTCGGTGCGGAAAGCGCCCGCCGCCGAAATCGCTACGAACATGCGCTTCGGATTACTCGGATCGATCAGGATCGTGTGGAGACACATCCCGCCGGCGCCCGGCTGCCAGTGCGGACCGGTGCCGTGGCCGCGCAGGCCCGACAGCTCCTGCCACGAGCGGCCGCCGTCGGAAGAGCGAAACAGCGCCGCGTCTTCCACCCCGGCGTACACGGTGTCCGGGTCGGTGAGCGACGGCTCGAGGTGCCAGACGCGCTTGAACTCCCAGGGATGCTGCGTGCCGTCGTACCACTGGTGCGTGGTGAGAGGCTTGCCGTTCTCCGCAGAGGCGTTGTAGACGAACTTGTTGCTCTCGCCCGCCGGCATGCCGCCCGGTCCCGTCGTGACCCCGCCGCCCGGCGCCTGCCACGTCTTGCCGCCGTCATCGGAGCGCTGGATCACTTGCCCGAACCAGCCCGACGACTGCGAAGCGTACAGCCGGTTGGCATCGGCGGGGGATCCCTTGACGTGGTACATCTCCCACCCGGCGAACAACGGTCCGCTGACGCCCCACTTCTGGCGCTTGCCATCGGATGTCAGAATGAACGCGCCCTTTTTCGTACCAACGAGAACCCGAACGCCACTCATGCCGTAACCCCTTTCCCTTCAATGCGCCGAGCCAGGCCCGGCACGCGCGATAGATTCACGAGTCTATCTCACATCGCGTGGAAGATCAACGACTTATCGGGCATGTCGATCGCGGCGGCATTCGTTCGTCGCTGGAGTAGAGAGACGCCAAGGATGCCCCACCAGTTTACCGAGGGAGGACGACGATGCGGTTCATGATCCTGGTTCCCGCCAACAAAGACTCCGAAGCCGG
>DASTHG010000383.1:0-3811 GCA_035718325.1 Gemmatimonadales bacterium
GGTAGGGAATCACTGGCTAATCCTATGAGTGACATGTAGGTTGCGCAAACTGCCTCTTTGGCACCTTTTTCGGGCACGTCCATTGCTCCTGCGACGTCCGGTTTCGTGTAGGCATCAACTCCACGAGAAGGAGCTGTAGATCATGGCTGACAAGATCATCGGGATCGACCTCGGCACGACGAATTCCGTCGTCGCGGTCATGGAAGGTGGCGATCCCGTCGTCATTCCCAACGCCGAAGGGGGCCGGACGACTCCATCGGTCGTCGCGTTCACCAAGGACGGCGAGCGGCTGGTAGGCCAGGTGGCGAAGCGCCAGGCGGTCACCAACCCGCAGAATACGATTTTTTCGATCAAACGATTCATGGGGCGGCGCATCGGCGAAGTGACCGAAGAGATGAAGCGCGTCCCGTACAAAGTCGCGTCGGGGCAGAACGATCTGGCGTCGGTCGAAATTCAGGGGAAGCGCTACACGCCGCCCGAGATCTCGGCGATGATTCTCCAGAAGATGAAGCAGACCGCCGAGGACTACCTCGGCCACAAGGTCGAGAAGGCGGTGATCACCGTCCCCGCCTACTTCAACGACTCGCAGCGCCAGGCGACGAAGGACGCCGGCAAGATCGCCGGCCTGGATGTGGTCCGCATCATCAATGAGCCGACCGCATCGGCGCTCGCGTATGGCCTCGACAAGAAGAAGGAAGAGAAGGTGGCCGTCTACGACCTGGGCGGCGGCACCTATGACATTTCCGTGCTCGAGCTGGCCGAAGGCGTCTTCGAGGTCAAGAGTACCAACGGTGACACCCACCTGGGCGGCGACGATTTCGACGCGCGGATCATCCAATGGTTAGTGGATGAGTTCAAGCGCGATCAGGGGATCGATCTCTCCAAGGACCCGATGGCCCTGCAGCGGCTCAAGGAAGCCGCCGAAAAGGCCAAGATGGAGCTGTCGACCGTGATGCAGACGGAGATCAACCTGCCGTTCATCACGGCGGACCAGTCCGGTCCGAAGCACCTGAATCTGTCGCTCACGCGGGCGAAGCTCGAGCAGTTGGTGGACGATCTGGTGCAGCGCTCGATCCCCCCGATGAAACAGGCGTTGAAGGATGCGGGGCTCGAGCCGGGCCAGATCGACGAAGTGATCCTGGTGGGCGGCCAGACGCGCATGCCCAAAGTGCAGGAGATCGTCAAGGCCTTCTTCGGCAAGGAGCCCCACAAGGGCGTCAACCCCGACGAAGTGGTGGCGATCGGCGCGGCGATCCAGGGCGGGGTGCTCGCGGGGGAAGTGAAGGACGTGCTGTTGCTCGACGTGACGCCATTGTCACTCGGCATCGAAACGCTGGGTGGGGTGACCACGGTGCTCATCGCCCGCAACACAACGATCCCGACGAAGAAATCGGAGGTGTTTTCCACCGCCGAGGATTCGCAGACGACCGTGGAGATTCACGTGCTCCAGGGCGAGCGGCAGATGGCGCTCGACAACCGCACGATCGGCAAATTCCAGCTGACCGGGATTCCGCCGGCTCCGCGCGGCATCCCGCAGGTCGAAGTGACATTCGACATCGATGCCAACGGCATCCTGCACGTGTCGGCCAAGGACAAGGCGACCGGGAAGGAGCAGAAGATCCGGATCGAGGCCTCGTCCGGCCTGAGTGACAAAGACATCGACAAGATGGTCAAGGATGCGGAATCACACGCGTCGGACGACAAGTCGCGGCGCGATCAGATCGAGCGTCGCAACCGGCTCGACTCGACGGTGTATGAGGTCGAGAAAAACTCCAAGGAATGGGCGGATCGGCTGGACGCCGGGTTGAAGTCCCGGCTCGATGCAGCCGTCGAAGGGGCGCGGGGCGCACTGCGCAGCGGCAACCCCGACGACATCAGCCGAGCGCTGGACGAGCTGCAACAGGCCTATTCGGCAGCGGGCGCATCGCTGTACGCCGCCGCGCGTGGGGCGGAGGCACCGGCAGACGCCGCTGCGGCGCCGGGAGATGCCCCGCAGGACGCGGGCGCAGCCAAGCAGGACAACGTCGTCGATGCCGACTATGAAATCGTGGACGACGACAAAGGCAAGAAATAACCCTTCTTCACCAGGAACGATGACGATGTCGGTACGCACAAAGGATTGGCTGAAGTTCATCGGGCTCGTCGGACTGGCGTTCGTGTTCGGCCTGCTCTTCGCCTCGGCGCTCGACCTGCCGAAGAAGACCGCGGCCCAGCCCGCCGAGCTGTTCCAGGCGGCGACGCCGCCCCCGATTCCGGCCGCGGGGCCGGCCGCTCAGCTCGGTGACGCGTTCGTCGCCGTTGCCGAGCACGTGAAGCCCGCCGTGGTCTTCATCCGGTCCACGGTGCGGCAGACGGTCGATAACCGGCGGCTGCCGCCGGGGTTCGAGGATTTCTTCCCGCAGTTCAAGAACCAGCGCCCCCAAATCCAGGAAGGTTCGGGTTCGGGCTTCATCGTGTCGCGCGACGGCTTCATTCTCACGAACAACCACGTGGTCGCGGGCGCCAGTAAGGTGACGGTTCGGCTGCTCGACAAGCGCGAGTTCGAAGCGCACGTCGTCGGCACCGACCCGCAGACCGACGTGGCGCTGATCAAGATCGACGCCACGAGCCTGCCGACGGTCGCGTTCGGCACTTCCGACTCGACGCGGATCGGGGAGTGGGCGTTGGCGATCGGTAACCCGCTCGGCGAAGCGTTCACCTTCACGGTCACCGCCGGGATCGTGAGCGCCAAGGGCCGGCTGTTGAACGGGCTCGAGCAATCGCGCTATTCGATCCAGGACTTCATCCAGACCGACGCGGCGATCAACCCGGGAAATTCGGGCGGACCGCTGGTGAACGTCCGCGGTGAAGTCATCGGGATCAATTCGGCGATCGCCAGCGAGACCGGCTATTACGCCGGCTATGGCTTTGCGATTCCCATCAACCTCGCCCGCACGGTCATGAACCAGCTCGTGGCGACGGGGCACGTGACCCGCGCCGTCATGGGCATCGGCATCAATAACGCCAGCCAGGAAGACGCCGAAGCGGTGGGGATGAAGGACATCCACGGCGTGGTGGTCGAGAGCTTCACGAAGGACTCGCCTGCCCAACGCGCCGGCCTCGAGCTGGGCGACGTGATCGTGGAGCTGGACGGCCAGCCGGTGGACTACGTGGCCCAGCTGCAGCAGCGCGTCGGGTTCAAGAAGCCGGGTGAGCCGGTCGCGGTGACCGTGCTGCGCCAGGGCGGCGTGCGCAAGACATTCAGCGTCCGCCTCACCGCGCAACCCGGGGACGACAGCGACGCGGTCGCCACAGCGAGCTCCCCCAAGAGCAACGGCGACGCGGCCAGCACCGCCGACGCGAACCGCCTCGGCATCGCCGTGTCGCCGCTGACGCAGGACGACATGGCGCAGGATCAGCTGTTGCAGCGCGCCGTGTTGCGGTCGGGCGGCGCTCTGATCGTCACCGACGTGTCCCCGGACGGACCCTCGTATCGCAAACTGTTCGATCAGGGGCCGACCAACACAGTGCCGGATATTATTCTGAAGATCAACGACACCCCGACCCGCTCGCGCAGCGATTTCCGCGCGGCGCTGACGTCGGTGAAGGCCGGCGATATCGTCACGGTCGAAGTGTTGCGGCGCTCGAGCGACGGGTGGGATACGGGGATTGTCCGTGTAAGAGCACGCTAAGGACGCTAAGGACGGTAGGGGTTGTAGGGGACGGTAGGAGACGGTAGGGGTTCAAACAAGAACGGCCGGGGCAATATGCCTCGGCCGTCTTTGCATTCACCACCACCGTCTCCTACCGTCTCCTACCGTCTCCTACCGTC
>DASTHG010000384.1:0-16033 GCA_035718325.1 Gemmatimonadales bacterium
TCCATCGGCACCCCTTACCACCGGTAAATGCGAAATGTTTCATTGCCGGCGGGGACGTCGTCCGCGACGCACCAGCCGGGCTCGCTCGGTCCGCGGCAGTTCGCTCAGTTGCCGGCGGATTTCGTCGAGCGAGCTCCCCACGATCTCCGGGCGTCTCCCCCGGAGGACAGCAAACCGTAAGCTCCGATCCAAGGCCGGCAGATCCGAAGGCCGCAGCCTCCTCGCCTGTCCTTCCTTCAGCACCATACGCACGACACCCGATCCGCGCTCAACCTCGTACTCGAGCGGCACCCGGTCTCCGTACAGGTGAACCGATCCCGGAAGGGCGTCGAGCCGGCTCCTGACTTCCTCCGGAATGAGCGCGGTGGGATCGAGGGTCAGGGAGCGACCCAGGAACGCATCCCAGCTATCGACCCCGTGAAGCTGCTCCGCGATACTCCCGGCGAGCCGTTCGGGAGAGACGACATTCAGTGTACCCCCCGACCGGCGCCAGTATTCATCGCTACGCTCGAGCGCGCGCCGCACCTGCCGCTGGTCGGGGTGGGGCGTACGGCCCTTCATGAAGGCGTCCGCCAGCGCCTGTCGCGCGGCTGTCGCGAGCTCCTCCGGAAATGGACTGGGGAGCAGGTCCGACTCCCGTTCCAGCTGGAAACCGAAGTACTCCAGCGTCCGCACGGCAACGAGGCGCCCGCGCTTTTGGCCTTCCACGTACTCGACCGTGGCGGGGCTGCGACGGGAGTAGCGGCGAATGAGCCGCTCTGGAATCTGGGTGCCTTCAATGCCGGCGCGCGGATTGCCGAAGCGATCGGCGAAATAGCGCAGCGGTCCGGCGATCGCCCCCCAACTGCCGCACACCGAGCCGCGCGAGACGCGCGCTTCCCGACCGTCGGCGGTCGTTTCGTCGATGACGAGGTCGAACGGCTGAAAGCGGGCGAGAAGATCCTGAAACGCCGCGAGGGTACGCTCGTCGGCCAGGGGCAATCGCTCCGGCAGCGGGCGCTCGAGCTGGCGGTACACGGACGCGGTGCCGAGCGCGATGTCCTCGAGGGCCTTGATCAGCACACCGCGCCATTCCGCCCAGCGATCGACCGTCTCGCGAAACAGGTGACGGGGCAGCCCATACACATCACCCAGGTAGCCGTGCTTGTTCACCGCCTCGGCGAAGAGGTTATAGGCAGTGAGGTGATCGCTGCCCGACAGGATGACGCCTTTCAGGTTGCGCGTTTCGCGCGTCATGCGATGTAAGGAATCGATGTTGGCCGCGACCGCCACGCGCGCGAGAAGCTCGTCGTCCGCGTGGACCAGCAGCTCGCCCCAGGGGCGGTCGACCGGCATCGCCTCGACGGCGCGTCCGTAGGCGGTGAGCCGCCCGTTCTCGACCAAACCGCGGCCGGTCAACAGCGCGAGGGCGTTGCGGTAGGCATGGCGATCGAGTGGAACGGGAAGGTCGAGCTCCTGCGCATCCACGCCAAGGGCGGCGCAGGTGATCGCGACGCGCTCGGCATCTCCGGCGAGCTGGAATTCGGGGGCCGTGGGACGCAACGCCGCGAAGTCGAGGTTGCGGTCGCTCAGGATGAAGACCTCGCCCTGCGCCACGCGGCCGTGCACCCGCCCGGCCATCTGGAGAATCTCGTTGGCGCCGAGGTACAGCCGGGTCAGCACGTTGCGGCCGCGATCGACGACGTTGGTGTAGCGGGCGTCGTAGATGACCACCGTATCGAGCCCGCGGATGTTCAGCGCCGACTGGCCGGCGGCGGTCATGGCGAGGAAGAACGGCCGTTCCACCTCGCCGTCCAGGAAGGGACGGATGACCCGGATGGGTTCGCCCCCATGATAGAACGCGGCGGTGACGCCGGGCCACTGTGCCCCCAGGCGGCCCGCCAGCTCCTCCACCTCGGCGCGCGTCGGCACGAAAACGGCTACTCCGCGGTGCTCTTTCACGACGCGGCGTACGAAGCGGTCGTCGAGAAAATCGAGCGGACGCAGCGGAACGACGCGGACGCGCGCGGCTCGCGCGGGGTCGAAGGAGCGTGTCTCGAGTACCTCCGACGAGCCGAGGTAGCGCGCGTAGAAGCTCGGGTCGACAGTGGCGGAGAGCCAGATAAAACGGCAGCGGGCACGCAGGCCGAGGGCGAGACAGAGCTCGAGCTCGGCCGACGTTTGGTGAATCTCGTCCACCACCAGGGTGTCGCGCGCCGTGATCAGCCCGTCTTCGAACCAACGCCGGGCGATGCCGGTCGTGACGATCACGACGTTCCAGCTGGGCGTCTCGGGGGTCGCTTCCCGCTCGCGGTTCACCACTCCGACCTTGAGGGGAGCCGCCAGGATTATTTCAGCGATCGGCCGGATGCCGAGCGTCTTCCCGGTTCCGGTGCCGGCGACGATGCCGAACCCGTTTCCAGAGCCTGCGAGACGGCGGATATCCGCTCCGTGCTGGCGCTCGAGCACAGTCTCGACATCGAGGCGCATCGCCAGCTCGATCGTCTCGCAGGCGGCCCTGGTCGGGGCGATGACGATAATCCGTCCGGTGGCGGGCCGGGCAGCGACGAAGGCCTGCGGGTCGGGTGGAAGAAAGTGGTCGCGGAGCGGGGAGGGCACGGAGGGAAACTAAACGGCCGGGAGCCGCTTGGGCCCCCGGCCGCCTACAATCTGTGACTGCAGTGTTCAGCGCTCGTTATCGTGGTCGCGGTGACGTGAATCGCGGTCGGAATCGCGATTGCGCCCACGGTCCCGGTTACGATTCCGGTCCCGGCTCTGGTCACGATTTCGGTCCCAGCTCCGGTCACGATTTCGGTCCCAGCTCTGGTCACGATTCCGGTCCCAGCTCTGGTTGCGATTCCGGTCCCAGCTCTGGTCACGATTCCGGTCCCAGTTCCGGTCCCAGCTCCGGTCATGATCACGGTCCCAGTCGCGACCTTCATGGTTGCGCGACCAGACGCGCCGCCAATCACGTTCCCGGTCGAAATCGCGACGGAAGAAGCGATTCCCGCGCTCATAGATGATCACCCGTTGGGGCCGTCCGTACCAGAGCGGCAGCGGCTCATAGAAGTAGTACGGATAGCGATCCGGGTAGTAGTAGTAATACGGCCGGTACTCCGGTCGCACGAACGACTGGCCGATGAACACATCGCCCGCGATATAGGGGCGCGGCGCCCCGAACCCCAACTGCACTGACACGCTCGTCTGAGCGGAGGCGGTACCGGCCGCGGCCATCAACACAAGCCCGAGCAGCATTGCGATCTTTTTCATGGCTCCTCCTTGTTGCCGGGCGTCATATTGGAAGGGTCGTGCCGCTCGGAGGTCAAGCGCTAAGTATCGTTTTTCTATATAGTTAAGTGCTACGTAACAGGATGGAACGAGACGCAGAAGTGTCCTGCTGGGAGGTCAATCGCGGGGGTCAGGAGGCGCCGGCATCCCGCAGCAGTCGAACCACCTCGCCTTGATCGGCATGGCGTTTGAGCGCCTTCTTCGAGAACACACGGCGGCCATCCATCTCTACCTCGAACACGCCGCCCGACGACTCGATGAGCTTGACCTCCGCCTGCGGAAAGGCCTTGCGGATCTCGGCCGCCAGACCGGCGGCCCGTGGCTCATAGTTTCAGACGACGCAGAATTCGATCGTCACGCGCATGACTCAAGGATATCGACGCTTGACACGCCGCGCCACACGTCTGACCTTGCGCGCTAGCCAGGCAATGACTCCGCAATCCCGCCGCCGGTCGGCCCCGGCTTCCGTCGTCTCGATCATCGTTGCGCTGGCCGCGGTGATCACCGTCGGTGTCGCCTTCACCGGGTATGCCAGCGGCCGCCTCAGCACCGGCGGGACCTTTCCGCTGGCCCTGGTCGGGCTCGTCGTGGTCGGGGCCATCACGCGACGGTTCGGCATCGCGCTCCCGGGTAACGGGTTTTCGTCCTACGTCCTCGGCGTGACGGTGTTCGCGGTCATGGACCGCGGCTGGGAGTTCGCGACGATCGTCGCGCCCCTCGTGACCGTGCTGGGCGACGTGGTGCTGCGCCGGCTCCCGCCCCGGCTGGCCGCCTCGAACGCGGCGCATCTGACGGCGGGGTCCGCGATCGCCGGGCTCATCTACGAGCAGGTGGGCGGGGCCACCGGGAGTCTGGCCCTGGAGACGGACAACATCGGTCCGATCGCGCTCTTGTTGCTCGCGACGATGGTGCTGATCAATGGGTCGTTTTACCTGACCCTCGCCTTGAGCCGCATTCTCGTCTGGGTGGACGCCCGGCTCACCGCCCGGTGGGAAACGATCGTCTACGGCGCGTCGATGGGGCTGTCGCTCGCCTGGTTTAAGCTGTTTCACACCGGGCTCCCGATCGCCACCTGGCTGCTGATCGCCGTGGCGCTCGCCGGCGCGACCTACGTCTCGGCGTATGTGATCCGGCTGGGCGTCCATGCCGACGAGCTACGGCTGGTGCAGCGCCTTGGGCGCGCGATCGCGACCGACATCAACCTTGCCCGCACCTTCGCGCACATTCAGGAAACGACGCGGCGGCTCGTGCCCTGGGAGCACATCGGGTTCGCCCGCTATGATCCGGCACGGCGAGAGATGGTGCTCGTCGCGGACACGGCGTTGAACGACGGCGGCGGCGCCACGGGAGAGTTTCGCTTCGAAGCCGACACCGGGCTGACTGGAGAAGCGGTCCGCTCCCGGCGTCCTGTCGTGGCACGCAATCTCGGCCGCGGCGACACCGTCACCCCCGGGAACGACAAGACGGGGTCTGAGATCCTCGTCCCCTTGTATCACGGGGATCAGCTGATCGGCCTGTGGAGTATCCGTCATTCAGATCCCTGGATGTACCGGGACTCGGACGCCACGATCCTCAACCTCGCGGCGCCGCAGATCGCGCTGATCCTGGCGCTCGAGCGAGCAGTGCGCCCGGTCGTAGGGGCGTCCGATCAGATGACCCAATACATCGAGACGATTACGGCAACCACGGAGGAGATCCACGCCTCGAGCCAGGAAGTGGCGGCGTCCGCGCAGCGGGCCAGCCACGGCGCCCGCCATGGGGCGGCGCTCGTCACCAGCGCAGCGACCGAAGCGGGCGAGCTGCAGCGTGGAGCCGTGGACACGGCGGCCGCGGGAGACCAGACGCGCGACGCCGGTGAACAGGTCGAGCGCACCGCGGGACGGGTACGGGCGGCGACGCAGGAAGCGGTGCGCCGGCTGAGCGAGCTGGGACGCTCGACCGAGCACGGCTCCGCAGAAATGGGCCGGCTGCGGGAAGTCGCGGCTCAAGTGGAAAAGTTCTCCGAGGCTATCGGCTTCGTGGCGAATCAGACGAACCTGCTCGCGCTCAACGCGACGATCGAGGCCGCGCGCGCCGGCGTGCACGGACACGGGTTCGCCGTCGTCGCCGATGAGGTCCACAAGCTCGCCGAGGAAGCGGGGCGCGAGGCGCGCAACGTCGGGAAGTCGGTGCAGGAAACGCTGCGCGCCCTCGATCGCGCCGCGCAGCTGCTCGAGCGAATCCGCGTCGAGCTTGGCACGGTCGTCGAGTCCTCGACGACGCTGCTCCCAGATCTTGAGCGCATCGCCGAAGTGTCGGCGAACACCGCCCGGGCCGGCAAGCGCGTCGCCGACGTCGCGCGTGCCACGGTGGACCGCGCCGCGCGCATGGTGCAGACGCTTACCGAAGCGGCCGCCGGTGGATCGGCATCCGCCGACGAGGCGGAAGCGGTCGCCGCCGCGGCGGCGGAACAGCTGCGCGCGATCGAAGATCTGTCACAGGGAGCGACTGAGCTGGCGACGGTGTCCGAGCGACTCGTCCAGGCCGTCGGGTTCGTTCGTGGCACCGAGGCTGCGAGCTAGCCTCCACGCGCTGCCGCTGGCCGCGGTACTGGCGTGCGGCGGCTCCGCCACCGGGCCGGGGCCGTCGACGCCGCGTGTCGACTTCGTCGACGGGGCGATCGAGCCGCTCCTGGTCCGCGGGCAGACGATCGTCATCGAGGGCTTCGGCTTCGGCGACTCGCAGGGCACCGGTGCGATCGACTTCCCAAGAGTGGGCGGCGGGGCGGTGCCCGCTCCCGTTCCACCCGGCGAGTGGAGCGACCGCCTGTTGCGTGCGACGGTACCCGACAGCGCCGGGAGCGGCCTCTTGACCGTGACGAGCGCGGATGGGCGTCACCTTACCGCGACGGTCCACATCCTCCCCCACGTGCCCTTCGACCCTGCCACGCTCACCTGGCAATCGCGGCCCGTCTTTCCCGGGGCGCCCGCAGGCGTCGCGCTCGCCGTCGCCGCCGAGCCGCAAGGTACGGGACTGAAAATCGCCGTGTTTGCCGCCGGTGGAGGTGAGCCGCTGGGCGGTGACTCCTCGATCGTGCCCGACTCCTCCGTGTTCACGACGCATGCAATCCCCGGCGGCGCCATCGGCGGATGGACCCGCCAGCCGGTGCTTCCCGCACCCCGCGCCTACGCCGCCGCCGTTGCCGCTAACCGCTTCAACTCCCGCCTCAACGGACACGTGGTCTATGTGATCGGTGGGATCGATTCGACGGGGCGAGCCCGCGCGACGGTCTTCCAGGCGCTGGGCTCGGCCGATACGGCGCTCGGACCGTTCACGACCATCGAGCCGCTTCCCATTCCGGTCGCCGGAGCGATTGCGGTGGTGCGACGCGGGCGCATTTACGTCATGGGCGGGACGGATTCGCTGGGACGACCCCAGACGAACGTGTTCGTGGGAAGGATCGGGCTCGAAGGACATATCGACGGATGGTTCGTCGAGCCGCCGCTGCCGTCGCCGCGTGCCTACGGCGGCGGCGTGGTGCTCGATGACCGGGTCACCGTCTTCGGCGGTGTGGCCGACAGCGCGGCGGTCGGCGGCGGGCTCGACACGCTGCAGACACGACTGACCAGCGCGGATTCGGCGCCCACGAGCCTGCTGTCGGGATTCTTCACGGGAGGCTGGGCGCCGACCGCCGCACCGTTGGCGCAAGGACGCTCCCAGTGTGCAACACTGCCGTTCGGCGACGTGGTCCTGGTGGTCGGCGGAGTGTACGCCGGAGCCCCGGCCGGCAGCGCGGAAGTGCTCGCCGCTTCGGTCCGTGGCGATTCCCTTGGCGATTTCACTGGACCGGTCGGGACAAACACGATCTTCGCGCTCGGTGGCGGTGTCCTCGTCGGACCCGCCGGCATCACCTGGCTGGATGGCGATGGGACCAGTCACGGCCTCGTGCTGGGCGGGGTGGACCTCGTTTCCCGGGAGCGCCGGGCAGCCGTCTGGGGCTTCTGACCACGGGTTCCGTGACCGCACCCGATGCGTGACGGTCGCCCCTTTCCTATCTTGTTGCCCTGGTCCCGGGAGGGGAACGTGCGCGCGATCTGGGCCGTCGGAGTGCTCACGCTGGGGAGCATCACCACACTCGCCGCTCAGCGGGCAGGCGATTTCGAACTCGGCCTGTTCGGGGCGTACACCAAGTACGACAAGGCTTTCAACCTCGACGCCGGAATCGGCGGCGGGGCCCGGCTCGCCTACTACGTCACCGGCGCCGTCGGTCTCGGCGCCGACGTGGTGTTCAACCGCGAGCAGAACGTCCCAGGCTCGCCCGGCGCCACGATGGACCCGTTGCTGGGGAGCGCCGACCTCATCATCCGATTTCCCGTGCTGCTGTATGCCGTCGGCGGGTATTCGTTGGTCGACTTCGGCAAGAGCGCGCCGTTCTCCTTCACTGACCATGGCTTCAGTGGCGGTCTCGGGCTGCGGCTCCCGATCGGACAGCGCGTCGGCTTCACGATCGAGGGGCGGGCGGTCTACACGCCCACGACCAACGGCGCCTTCGGCCAGAAGAACGCGACGCACTTCCTCATCCTGGGCGGATTGTCATTCCTCGAGACGGGCAGTGCGCACCCGACGACCGTCGCCCGCGGCCCGAAGGACGCCGACGGCGACGGCGTTCCGGACAAGCGCGACGCCTGCCCCAACACTCCGCTCGGCGCCACCGTCGACGTCCGCGGCTGCCCGACCGATTCCGATCAGGACGGGGTGTACGACGGGCTCGACAAATGCCCGGGCACCCCAGCGGGGGCGAAGGTCGACTCGGTCGGGTGTCCGATCGATTCGGATCACGACGGCGTCGCCGACGGCCTCGATCAGTGCCCCGATACGCCCGCGGGCGCGGTCGTCAACAGCTTCGGCTGCCCCACCGACTCCGACGGTGACGGAGTGGCCGACGGTATCGACAAGTGCCCCGACACGCCGCGTGGCGCCACCGTCGACGCCACTGGGTGCCCCCACGACACCGATGGGGACGGCGTCCCCGACGGCATCGACAAGTGCCCCGACACGCCGGTCGGCGCGACGGTCGACGCGAACGGCTGCCCCAAGGACGCCGATAACGACGGTGTCCCCGACGGCATCGACAAATGTCCCAACACCCCCGTGGGGGTGAAGGTCGACGCGACCGGGTGCCCGGCGACGCGGGACTCCGACGGCGACGGCGTGCCTGACAACATCGATCGCTGCCCCGGCACGCCCCCGGGATCGAAAGTCGACCAGTTCGGGTGCGTGGTGCTGTTCCGGGAAGAGCGGACACCGGGAGCCCGACCCACGCTCATCCTGCGGGGAGTGAATTTCGAAACGGGACGCTCGGCGCTGACACCGGAGTCCTACGCGATACTCGATCAAGTCGCCGGATCGCTCGTCGCGAACCCGGAGATCCAGATCGAGATCGCGGGCTATACCGACAACACGGGGTCGGCTCTCGTCAACCGGCGGTTGTCGCTGGCCCGCGCCGCGGCGGTCCGCGCCTATCTCGCCCGCAAGGGCGTAGCCCCGTCGCGTATGGCGGCGCGCGGCTTTGGCCCGGCGAGTCCCGTCGCGACCAACGCTACGGCCGCGGGCCGAGCGCAGAATCGGCGAGTCGAGCTGCACAAGCTGAACCCGTAGCCGCGCCCCGTGCGCGTCATGTCCGGTCGCCTGCCGCTGCTCCTCCTGGTTCTCGCCGCGCCCCTCACGGGGCAGGCGAGGCCGGGAGCGAGAGCCGCCCCCAAGCCGCCCGCGAAGGTCGTCATCCCGACGCCCCGCTCGGTACTCGGATTCGATCCCGGGGACGATCGCAAGCTCGCCGACTGGCCCACACTGGTGCGGTACTACCAGGCGCTGGCGCGCGCGAGCGACCGGGTGGATTACCGCGAGCTGGGGAAGACGACGCTGGGGGCGCCGCTCGTCGCGTTGGTGATCTCGTCGCCGCAGAATCTGAAACAGCTCGACACGTACCGGCGGCTCACGGACCGGCTTGCCGACCCCCGCACGCTGCGCACGGCGCGAGAAGCCCAGGCGGCAGTGCAGGACGACCGCACGACGGTATTGATCACCGGCGGCATCCACTCGGATGAAGTCGGCGGCAACCTCACGCCAGCGGTCGTGGCTTACCGGCTGGCGACGGATACCAGCCCCGCGACGCGGGCGATCCTCGACAACGTGATCCTGTGGCTCGTCCCGTCGCTCAACCCCGACGGTGTGACGATCGTCGCCAAATGGTATGCCCGCACGCTCGGGACATCGGCCGAAGGATCCGATCCGCCCGAGCTCTGGCACCACTACGTCGGGCACGACGACAACCGCGACTGGTACGCCTTCACCCAGGTCGAGACGCAACTCGTCGTCGACTCGATCTACAGCGTCTGGCACCCGCAGATCGTGCTCGACCTGCATCAACAGGGCCCCAACGGCTCGCGCATGTTCTTGCCGCCGTACCTGGATCCGAT
This sequence comes from Gemmatimonadales bacterium, assembly GCA_035718325.1. Lineage (GTDB taxonomy): Bacteria > Gemmatimonadota > Gemmatimonadetes > Gemmatimonadales > GWC2-71-9 > DASTHG01. The sequence goes on from DASTHG010000384.1 coordinate 9,726, forward strand.
CGAGCCCAACGTCGACCCGCTGATCGTGGACGGCGTGAACACGCTCGGGACGTCGATCGCCTGGTCGCTTGCTGGACAGGGAAAGACTGGAATCTCGATCAGCGCGATCTACGACGCGTGGACCCCGTCCCGGGCATACGCGCACTACCACGGCGCGGTGCGGATTCTGTCGGAGGCGGCGAGCGGTCAGCTGGCGAGCCCGGTGCAGGTTCCCGCCGACCGGCTGGAATCGACTGCCCGCGGCTTCAACCCGCGCGAGCGCTCCTGGAATTTCACCGCCCCCTGGCCGGGCGGGCGGTGGGGGGTGCGGGACATCGTATCCTACCAGACCGACGTCGCGGTCGCGCTGCTCGAGCACGCGGCGCGGTACCGCGACCGCTGGCTCAGCACCTATCTCTCCATCGGATCGCGCGCGGTGCGCGGCTGGCGGGGGTGGCCCTACGCCTACGTCATTCCGCGCCAGCAGGACACCATCGCTCTGGCGACGCTGCTCGGGATTCTCGCGCGCGGGCAGGTGGAGATTCGCGTCGCGCAGCAATCGTTTGCCGCCGGGGGACAACGTTGGCCTGCCGGGAGCTACGTCGTCGTGCTGCGCCAACCGTATGCGGCGTTCGCGAAGACCCTGCTCGAGCCGCAACGTTATCCTGATCGCCGCCTGTATCCCGGGGGACCGCCCGAGCGTCCCTACGACGTCACGGCGCACACGCTGCCGCTCCTGATGGGGCTGACCGCGGTGCCCGTGAACGACTCGATTCGCGTCGCTCTATCGGCGCCGGTGGCTCCGCCGCGCGCGAGCACGACCTACACGGGGAGCGATTCCACGCGCATCGGATTGTACCGCTCGTATGCCGCAACGATGGATGAGGGATGGACGCGCTGGGTGTTCGACAACTGGAAGGTGCCCTACACCTCCCTGGTCGACTCCGTCGCCCGCGCCGGAAGGCTGCACGACCGTTTCGACGTGATCGTGCTGCCCGATGAGTCGCCGCATGACATCGCCGAAGGGTTGCCCCAGGTCCGCTACCCGGCGCCGTATCCGGGCGGGCTCGGTCCCGACGGCATTCAGGCACTGCGACAGTTTGTCCAAGATGGCGGAACGCTCGTGGCGCTGAACGACGCCAGCCGGTTCGCAATACAGGCGCTGCTCCTGCCAGTGCGCAACGTGCTCGAAGGGCTTCCCGACGAAGACTTCTACGCCCCAGGCTCGATTTTCCGGGTCGACATCGATCAGGGCCAGCCACTGGCCCGCGGTTTGTCGTCGGAAACCGCGGTGTGGTTCGAGAACAGCCCGGCGTTTGACGTCCTCGATTCGAACGAGGTCAAGGTGGTGGCCCGCTACCCCGACGATCCCAAGGACGTGTTGCTGTCGGGGTGGGTGCGGCACCCGGAGCGTGTGGCTGGGCGAGCTGCTTTGGTAGAAGTTCGGGTCGGCAGCGGAAAAGTGTTGCTATTTGGATTCCGGCCTCAGTACCGCGGTCAGAGTCTGGCCACTTACCCATTGCTATTCAATAGCTTGCGACCTGCCAAGTAATATGTGATGTAGGACTCTTGTTGTTTCTATAGGTTTTTCCTATTGTCGCTTGTATGAAGTCCCGGTTATGGATGTTCGCCGTTATTTCCGGCTCGCTGGTCGCTTCGACCCCCTCACTCCAGGCACAGCGGTTTCCCGGAGGGACGAGTTTCGTCGCGGAACCGCCGGTGCGGTTCGGTGCCGCGCCCGACGCGAGCCACGTCTCGCTTAAATCGCTCGGGGCCGTGTGGCGCGGTGAATGGCTGAATCAGTTCGGCCGCCCGTCGAGCGTCAAAGCGCTGTATGTGAACGCGTGGGCATTCTCCGGGAACCGTCTCTGGCAGATCGTGCACATGATCGACGGCACGGAGATCAATTCGCTCGTGATCGACGTCAAGGACGACACCGGCTGCCTGCTGTACCACTCGCAGGTCGAGACCGCCAAGCAAATCGGAGCTGACGCCTGCGCGCGCGTCAAAGACGTCCGGGCCCGGCTCGACACGCTGCACGCGCACGGCATCTACGCCATCGCCCGCATCGTCGTCGCCAAGGACCGGCTGCTCGCGGAGGGTAAGGCGGCGTGGTCGGTCAAGTCGACCGAGGGTGGGCTGTGGCGCGACCGCATCGGGATGGCATGGGTCGACGCGTACAACGACTCCGTGTGGGTGTACGCCGGCCAGCTGGGGCGCGAAGCAGTGTCGCTCGGCTTCGGCGAGGTACAGTTCGACTACGTCCGATTCCCCGATGAGCCCAAGTCACGCATGGAAACGGCCGTCTTCTCGGCCCGGGTGAACGGTGAAACCCAACGCGCGGCGGTGCGCCGTCACATCAAGTTGCTCACCGACTTCGTGCATCCGATGGGTGTGCCCGTCACCTTCGACGTCTTCGGGCTCACCGCGTCCGTGACCAGCGGGGACTTGGGGATCGGCCAGGTCTGGGAAGACTTCTCCGATGTGGCCGATGTGCTGCTGCCGATGGTGTATCCGAGCCACTACAAGGGCGGGTCGTTCGGCTACCGCAGTCCCAACGCCAACCCCTACGGTGTGGTGCGGTACGCGCTAAGCGACGCCCTCTCCCGCTCTCGCGCACCCAATACGGCCGAAATCCGGCCCTACCTGCAGGCCTTTACGCTCGGGCGGCGGCTGCCGCGCTACACCCCGGTGGAGATTCGGGACCAGATCCAGGCCGCGAAGGACGTCGGCATCGAGTCCTGGGTCCTGTGGAATCCCCGCAGCGTCTACCAAAGAGCATCCCTTCCTCCGTATCCTTCTACCGGCAGGGGCCGAGAGCCCGGTACCGGACAAGAATGACCAACGGAGGCTTGAATGAAGCACCTGACCGTGGCACTCGCCGCGGTAGTGGCAATCGCCTGCTCGGATAACGGCAACGCTCCGCTCGCCGATCCGATCGGCGCAGACGAAAAGGCAGCGGTTCAGGCCGTTCTCACCAAGGGTCTCGCGGGCGATACGCTCTACCCGATTCTGTCGGCCCTGGTCTTCCCGTTCATTCTGAGCGCGACGCCGCAGCCCGCGGGCAGCGATACCACGAAGCTGGTCGGGATCCAGCTCGATGTGAACGCGACCCAGGATACGGCGCACGTGACGTCGCAGCTCACGGCGGTGCTCGCCTGGCGCGGGTTCCGTCCTGCCACCAAGACCGTCGATTCGGTGTTCTTCATCATCGGCACCGGGCTCAGCGCGCCGGTCAACGATTCGTTGCGCGAAGTGTTCTCACCCGACAGCGCCGGAGCGGGCACCGGCTTCGTCTTCCATCAGGGAACGGATTCGGTGATCACCACGTGGACGGCGCGGACGGGGGCGCTGCAGCTGGCGAGTCAGAGTTACGGCGGCGGCTCCGCTACGACCGCGGGAACGTTGACCTTGACCGTGTTCCGCGGGACGCTGGGCGGACAATACCATCTCACGGCGAAGCTCGTCCCCGACTCCAGCACGACTGTGACGAATGCCGAGACCTACAGCTCCGGCATCCACGCGGTCAAACTGAAAATCAACGGATCCTTCTAGGAGGGAGCTACGGCGAGGGCGAGGCCAGGCTCCCACTCGGTGATGTACCCGGCGATCGCCGACGCCGCGACCGTATAGGGGTTCGCGAGATACAGCTGACCGGGCCCGGAGCGGCCCGGGAAGTTGCGGTTGATCGCGCTGATCGTCACTTCGTCCTTGGTGCGGGAGACGCCCGGGCCCGCATTGATGCAGGCCCCGCAGGACGGCTCGAGGAACTGGGCTCCCACGCGCTGGAACACCTCGAGATAGCCCCGCTCCTCACAGTACTGCTTCACGTCCTGTGAGCCGCACTGGATGAAGAAGCGGACGCCCGGGGCAACCCGCTCGCCGCGATCCGCTGCTTCGCGCAGCACGCGGGCGTACATGTCCATGTCTTCTTTCTTCCCCGCCGTACACGACCCGGCATAGGCGATCTCCACTTTGACGGGGCCGGGCAGCTCCTCGATGGAGCGCCCGTTGCCGGGGTCGCCCGGGAGCGCCACCATCGGGCGGATACGCGCCGCATCGATGTCGATCACCTCGCAGTAGGCGGCGTCGGGATCGCTGGCCAAGTCACGGCAGGCACGCTCGGCGTCGGCCCGCGACATGCCGCGGTACGCCATCAGATAGTCGGCCGTCTTGTCGTCGGGGGCGACGTAGCCCGTGAAGCCGCCGACTTCGGCGGTCATGTTGGTCATCGTCGCCCGTTCGTCGACCGACAACGCCGCGATCGCGGATCCGCAGTACTCCACCAGTTTCCCGATCGCCTGGCCACCTTTGACATACGGGTGGCGCAGGATCTCGAGCATGAAATCCTTCGCGGTGACGTTCTCCGGCTTGGTCCCGCGAACGACGACCTTCACCGTCTCGGGGACCGTGACACGCACGTCCTTCGTGATCCACGAATTGAAAATCGCCGTTGTCCCGACGCCGAAGGCCAGGCATCCCACGGCACCGGCGTGCGGGGTGTGGGAATCCGAGCCGATGATGACCTGGCCCGGCAGGGCGTGTGACTCGAGGATTTTGGAGTGGCAAATCGCCTCCGAGCCGTGCAGCCCGAGCCGCGTCAGCTCGCCGTACAGCCTGATGCCCTGTTTTTCGGCGAAGGCGCGCTGTTTCTTCTCCAGCTCGAGCGCGACATCGAGCAGCCCCTCCTTGACCCGCTCGGGCGTCATCGCCTCGGCGAGGAAGGTGAGGTGATCGCGGAACAGCAGCACCGAGCCGGGGTCGTTCACCCGCTCATCAGCGCCGACCAGTTGCTCGAAGAAGATGGCCGCCATCGGCGTGACGTATTCGTGGCTGAACCGGATGTCGGTCGTCACGAAGCCTTCGTCGCCGGGCTTTACGGCCGGCACTCCGACCGTCCCCGCGGAGAGGTCCACGACCCAGTGCCGCGCCAGGATCTTCTCGCCCAGCGTCATGGGGCGCCGCGCCGCGGCGGGCGCCGTGACCCGCACCTGCCCCTGCAGCCGGGCGAGATTGTAGTTGAACAGCCCGCCATACTCGATGATGCCGCGCGTGATCTCGCCTTCGCCCGCCGTGAACACCGAGAGGGAGATGTCGTCGCCGCGCCGCACCTTCTCGATCAGGGAGAAGTCGGTGGAGGTGAGGACCCCCAGGTTCTGGCAGTTTTCGTGATAGATGCGCTCGATGCTCTCGGCGATCACCAGCTTGATCCCGGCGCACATTTCGGCGTAGGGTGACTGCTCGCGGGACGACCCCTTGCCGCGCCGCTTGCCGCTGACCGACGCGACGAACCCGCCCTGTCGTACGGAGCGGCGGGCGATGGGGAACTCCTCCCCGCACTTCAGCCCGAGGTACGGAAAGTCGCCAAGAGTGTCGTCGTAGTAATAGCAGATGTACGCGGGAGTGATTTCGTCGGTGGAAATGTTGTCACGCAGCGTCATGGCGGGGGTCCAGGCGAGGTCTTCCCCGGCCAGCTGCTGGCGCAGCAGTGCCGCATCCTCAGTCAGAAACAGGATCCTGCCCTGGAGCCGGACGCGATCGGGGAGCCGACGGACGGTCCGCGACTTCAACGCCGCAATCATGAGCGGAATCTCGCCCCTTGCCCGAGGGCGATCAAGCGCATTTCCTTTCCAAGCCATGCTGGCCTCGCTGGTCATGCTGCAAGCCGCAATCCCGCGTCCCGAGATGACCCTCACGGGGACCTTCCGCAGCCGCCGGCTCACTGAGAGCTCGGGGGTCGTGGTCAGCCGCGCGCACGTCGGCATTCTCTGGACGCACAATGACTCCGGGGACGGACCGTACCTGTACGCGACCGACCTGCACGGCACCGATCGCGGGGCGGTGCGGGTGACCGGCGCGAAGAACATCGACTGGGAAGCCCTGTCGCACGGACCGTGCCCCGACGCGCCCGTCGAGTGCATCTACATCGGCGATACCGGAGACAACCTCCAGAACCATCGCAGCGTCACGATTTATGCGGTGCCTGAGCCCGATCCTCCGACCGGGCCGGCGGACACACTCCGGGCCACCCCCCCGGCCCGCGCGCTGCGGTTTCGCTACCCCGACGGACCACACGACGTCGAGGCGTTGTTCGTATCGCCGCACGACAGCGCCGTGTATCTGATTTCGAAGGGGCGGAACAGCTCGGTGCGGCTGTACCGCCTGCCCCGGTCGGCCTGGAGCGCCGGCACCACGGTGCGCGCCGAGCTGCTGCAACGGTTGCCGATCATCCCCGATGCATCCTCAGGGCGTCTCGTCACCGATGCAGCGATCCGCCCCGACGGCGCGCTGGTAGCCGTGCGGACCTACACGGAGATTTATTTCTTCAT
>DASTHG010000385.1:0-23896 GCA_035718325.1 Gemmatimonadales bacterium
ACGGGGCGATCGGGATCGGATTGGGCCCCGAGGCCCGCGGCCGCCCCGCAGAGGAGCAGGGTAGCATAGACAGTGGGGCGGAACGAGTGCAGCATCAGGTGCTCCGGGAAACAGTGGGTGAAGGGAGACGGTTGAGATCTAAGTGAGCCACGCGCGTCGTCTCAGTCAAGAGGAAGAACGATCGCTACTCGAGCGGCTGCTGGCGCGCGACGAGCGCGCGCTCGGCGAGTTGTACGATCTGCTCGCCCCGTGGGTGCTCGGCGTTGCGGCGCGCATCCTCCATGATGAAGACGAGGCGGAGGACGTGCTCGGTGCCGTGTTCGAGCAGGTGTGGTCGCGGATCCATCTGCACGACCCGGAACGCGGGCCACTCGTCCCCTGGGTGTTGTCGATCGCGCGCAATCGCTCGGTGGACCTGCTGCGGCGGCGCCGCCGCTGGTGGCGCAAGGCACAGCGCATCGAGCGGGAGCGGGAAGTGGGCGCGGACCTCGTAGTGGCGGCCCCCGATATGTCCGGCGCCGAAGCAGCGGTGCCCGGGTGGCCGGTGCACCGCGCGGTACATCAGGCGCTCGCGAGCCTGCCGCCGGAGCAACGGCGCGTGGTGGTGCTGGCCTATTTCGAAGGGCTGTCACACATGGAGATCGCGCAGCGCACCGGCGATCCCCTGGGAACGGTCAAGACACGCTTGCGGCTCGCCCACCGCAAACTGGAGGATTCCCTGCGGAATCTGCGGGATTGGACCGAATGAGCGACTGGCTCGGGATGGCTGCCGCGCCGCGCCCGCCGCGACCGGAGCTCAAGGACCGCGTGTTGCGACGCGCCCAATCGGCGCGGCGGATGCATTGGTCGATGCTCGCGGCGGCAGCGCTGGCCGGCGCGCTCGTCGGCGGTGGGTTGTTCGGGCTCCGTGCCGCCCGGGTGCAAGGGCATCTCGCGGCGGCGCGCGACACACTGGACCTGCTGCGCCAGCCGGGAGGGCGGGTCCTCATGATCCCGGTGACGACGGCGGGCCGCCCCGGCGCCATGACCGTGTATGCCGACAGTGTCACGCGGCGCTGGCTGGTCACCTGTCACCACCTCACTCCCAACTTGCCAGGGCAGGCATACCAGCTGTGGTTCCTGACCGGGTCGGTCGCGCGGCCTGCGGCGGTGATGCCGATGGATCACGACGTTCCCATGGTGATGACGCTCGAGGTACCGCCGTCGGCGGGGAGGGTGACGGGACTCGCGATGAGTGTGGAGCCACGCGCCGGGTCGACCACCCCGACGGGCGCGCTCGTGTTCCGCGTCGAGCTCTGACCGCTACTGCTCGGACGCGAGCTGGTGCACGGTGACCAGTTCCACGATCTTCAGCTTCCGCTTGCCCATCGGCAACGTGATCGCGACGGTATCGCCGACTTTGCCGCCGAGCAGGGCTTTGCCCAGGGGAGAGGCCATAGACACGGCCATCTCGTCCTTGGCATCATCCCCTTCGATGAACTCGCCCAGCGTCAGCGCGTAGACTTCCCGTTTTCGCGTCTCGGAATCCTGGACCGTCACCCGCGAGCCGAAGCCGACCCGGTCCTTGGGGATGTCCTTCTCCGAGACGTCGGAGAGCTTGGAGAGGCGCAGGCGCAGGTGGTGCACCCGGGCTTGAGCGAACTGCTGTCGTTCCAGCGCCGCCTTGTACTCGGAGTTCTCCCGCAGATCCCCGTGGGCGCGCGCCTTCTCGATCTCCTTCGGTAGAACGAAGTTGATCTCGTGATTCAGGCGCTCGACTTCGGCCTGCAACCGGTCCTTCAGCTCTTGCAGCATGGCGTGAGGCGTAGAAGCTAGGCGACATTTCTCCCCCAGTGCAAGGTCTCGTCGAACTTTCGAAACCGCGCATCACGCAGCTCGTGGTGCTGACCGCCGCGGCCGGCTTCTACCTCGGATCGCGCGGCCCGTTTCGCCTCGGGCTCTTCTTCGCCACGCTCGCCGGGACGGCGCTCGTCGCCGCGGGGACGAATGCGATGAACATGATCCGCGAGCGCGACATCGATGCGCGGATGCGACGCACGCGCTCCCGCCCGTTGCCGGCAGGCCGGGTGTCGCCGCGGGCCGCCATCCTGTTCGCCGTCGCGGCCGCGTGCAGTGGACTCGCCGTACTGGCGTGGTGGGTGAACTGGCTGACCGCCACCCTCGCCGCGCTCACACTGGCGAGCTACGTGTGGGCGTACACGTCGCTCAAGCGGCGCAGCAGCCTCAATACGCTGGTTGGAGCCGTTCCTGGCGCCCTCCCGGTGCTCGGCGGGTGGACGGGTGCAGGAGGGGCGCTCGACCCTGCCGCCTGGGCCCTCTTCTGGACTTTGTTCCTGTGGCAATTGCCGCACTTCCTCGCCCTCGCCTGGATGTACCGCGAGGACTATCGCACTGCCCAGTTGCAGATGTTGTCGGTAGAGGACGAGAATGGCCGCCGAACGGCGAAGATGGCGCTGCTCTACGCCGTGGCGCTCGTTCCAGTGAGCCTGCTCCCCTCGGTGTTCGGGGTCACGCGCGTGGTCTATTTCGCCGGAGCCCTGCTGCTCGGCTGCGCGTACGTCGCTACGAGCCTGCTCATGCTGCGCGACCCCGACCGCCGGGCGTGGTGGGTGTTCGTGGCGTCGATCGTGTATCTGCCGGCGCTCTTGACGCTGGCGGTCATCGACAAGGTGAGGGTCTCCTAGTGAGGACGTTCGCCCGGTTGTACGTGTGCTGCACGGTGCTCGCGTGCGCGGCGCCGCGGAGCCCCAGCCCTGCCTCGAAACCCATTCTCGAGCCTCTGTCAACCGCTTCCACTGCTCTCCTGCAAGCGGTGAGCGCTCCCAACGATCGAATCGTGTGGGTGAGCGGCCACGCGGCGGCGGTGTTGCGGTCGACGGACGGCGGAGCGACGTGGACCTCGTTCGTGGTACCTGGTGCCGCTGCAGACTCGCTGCAGTTTCGCGACGTCTTCGCCGCGGACGCGACGACGGCGTATCTGCTCGCGGCAGGCCCAGGCTCGCGTTCGCGCATCTACCAGACCACCGACGGTGGACGAAATTGGCAGCTCCAGTTCACGAACCCGGACTCGAGCGCGTTCTACGATTGCTTCGACTTCTGGGACGCCCGTCGCGGCGTAGCGCTCAGCGATGGCGTCGGGGGCCACCTGCTCATCCGCCGCACCACCGACGGCGGAGCGCACTGGGATCTTCCCCCCGCGGATTCGCTGCCGCGCGCCCAGAAGGGCGAAGGTGGGTTTGCCGCAAGCGGGACCTGCATCGTCACCCTGGCTGGGCATTTCGCCTGGATCGGGACAGGCGCCGCGGACACGGCGCGCGTGCTCACGAGCGAAGACGGCGGGCGGTCGTGGCGGGCTACAGCGACGCCGATCGCTGCGGGGAATTTTGCCGGCATCGCGACCGTCGCGTTCCGGGACACGCTGCACGGACTCGTCCTGGGCGGGAAACTCGGGAGTCCCGCCGAATTCAGCGATAATGTCGCCGTTTCGGGCGATGGTGGTCGCACGTGGCGACTCGCCGGCCGGCCCGGCTTCAGCGGGGCCGTCTACGGTGCGGCAGTGATTCCCGGTCGAGCGGGGAGCGTCGTCGCGGTTGGTCCCCGCGGCCTCGCCTACTCCGGCGACGACGGATCGACGTGGACGACGCTGGACACCCTGGCCTACTGGAGCGTCGGCTTTGCGTCGCGGCGGATCGGTTGGGCCGTGGGGCCGGCAGGTCGCATCACCAGGATCCGCTTCCCGTAGAAAGCGTTGAGCCCGGGTTGACGGCACCGTTGTAGCGTCGTGGCCCCCTTCGCGGAGCCACGGTATGCGCTCTCTCGTTCTTGCCATGCTCGCCTGTCAGGCTGTCGCCTGCAGCGATGCGGTCGAAACCAATCCACACGCCCGCATGATCATCAACGGAGTGAACGCGTTCGGGGAGAGCGTCGGCTTTCTCGAGATACGGCCCGGGTTCCCGCGCGCCACGTGGCAAGGGCCGAATGGGGTGATGATCGATCTCGGGACCCTCCCCAGAGGATCCCGCAGCTCCGCCGTCGCGATCGATGATGCCGGAACGATTGCGGGGCAGAGCGAGACGGCCGGCGGAGCGTTTCATGCCGTCCGTTGGCGTCACGGGATCATCGAGGACCTGGGGACCCTGCCGGGGGGCGATTTCAGCGTGGCATCGGCGATCGAGGGTGACGCGGTCCTGGGCGAGAGCACCGCTCGAGACGGGATGCTGCACGCGTTCCGCTGGCGGGACGGAACGATGACGGATCTGGGGAGGCTCAGCCCGCCTGGATCAGACGCCGCGCTTCCGCCACGAGGTGATCGGCGGTGAGTCCCAGCTCCTTGTAAATCCGTTGATACGGAGCGGAAGCCCCGAACCGCTCGATCCCCAGAATGACGCCGCGATCGCCCACCCAGCGATACCACGAGTCGGGTGCCGCGGCCTCGATCGCGAGGCGCAGCGGGACATTCGGCGGCAGCACTTCGTCGCGATACTGCGCGGACTGCGCTGCGAAGAACTCGACGCACGGCATGCTGACGACCCGCGTCGCAATACCCTCGCCAGTGAGCCGTTCCCAGGCGGCGAGGGCGATCTCCACTTCGGAGCCGGTGGCCAGGAGGATCACGCGCGGTGGCTTGCCCTGGGGGTCGGCGAGCACATAGCCGCCGCGCTGCAGGCCGGCCGCCGAGCCGAACTTGGCGCGATCGATCACCGCCAGCTTCTGGCGCGTCAGCGCCAGTGCGACCGGGCCGGCCCGGTGGGTGATCGCCGCCCGCCACGCCTCGACCGTCTCGCCGGGATCGGCGGGCCGGATCACCGCGAGATTGGGAATTGCCCGCAACGCGCTGAGCTGTTCGATCGGCTGATGCGTCGGCCCGTCCTCGCCCAGGCCGATCGAGTCGTGCGTGAACACATAGATCGTCTTGAGCTCGGCGAGCGCCGCGAGGCGGATCGCGGGACGCATATAGTCGGAGAAGATCAGGAACGTGCCCCCGTAGGGAATGAATCCACGGTGGTAGGCGATGCCGTTGAGCACCGCGCCCATGGCATGCTCGCGCACTCCGAAATGGAAGTTGCGCTCGCTCCACCGTCCGGCGCCGGCGTCACCTGATCCTTTCATGTAGGTCAGGTTCGAGACGGTCAGATCCGCCGATCCTCCGATCAGCTCGGGTAGGTGCGGCGCCATCGCGTTGATCACCTTCGACGACGCGGCGCGGGTCGCCTGGGCGTCGGCGGCCCCGAAGGTGGGCAGCGCGCTGTCCCAGCCATCCGGCAGGCGGCCCGCGAGACGGCGCTCCAGCTCACGCGCCAGATCGGGGAACGCGGCGCGGTAGGCGTCCCAGCGCCGCTGCCAGTCGGCGTGGAGCCGGGCGCCGCGCTGCTTCGCGCTGCGCCAGCGCGCCAGCGACTCCTCAGGCACGTAGAAGGGCTCGAGTGAGGGCCAGCCGAGCGCCTGTTTGGTCAGCTTGACCTCTTCGACCCCGAGCGGCGCTCCGTGCGCCTCGGCGGTGTCCTGCTTGTGGGGGCTGCCGAAGGCGATGTGTGTGCGAACGATGATGAGTGAGGGACGGTCGGTGACGGACTGCGCGGCCTGGGTTGCGGCGTCCAGCGCCTGCGTATCGTTGCCATCGGTGACGCGCTGCACGTGCCAGCCGTACGCCTCGAAGCGACCCGCCGTATCGTCCGTAAACGCCAGATCGGTGGAGCCGTCGATGGTGATGTGGTTGTCGTCGTAAAAGCCGATCAGCTTGCCGAGTTTGAGGTGGCCTGCCAATGAGGCCGCCTCGTGGCTGATCCCCTCCATCAGGTCGCCGTCCGAACAAATGAAGTACGTGCGATGGTCGACGATGGCGTGGCCGGGACGGTTGAAGAGTGCCGCGAGCTCGGCTTCCGCGATCGCCATTCCGACGGCATTGCCGATCCCCTGACCCAGGGGGCCGGTCGTCGCTTCGACGCCCGGTGTGACGCCGTACTCGACGTGCCCGGGGGTGCGGCTGCCCCACTGGCGGAATTGCTTCAGGTCATCGAGCGAAAGATCAAAGCCGGTGAGGTAGAGGGCGGCGTACATCAGCATGCACGCATGGCCGCAGGACAACACAAAACGATCGCGATCGGGCCAGGTGGGGTCCGCGGGATCGACCCGCAGGTGCCGCTGCCACAGCACCCAGGCCAGCGGCGCCAGCGCCATCGGCGTGCCGGGATGGCCCGAGTCCGCCTGCTGCACGGCGTCCATCGCCAGCGCGCGGACGGTGTTGATGCACAGCAGATCGGTGGCGGGGAGGGCGGCGGTTCCGCTCACAAGAGGCCCGATTTGGCCGCCTCCCAGAGATGCAGCAGCCGGTCAAAGCCGTTAACCAGCAGGTCGACTTGCTGGGGACTCGGCGTTGCGCGAGCCGCAACCTTCAGCTCCTCGGCGACCTGTGGCATTTCGCGGCGACCCTGCCCGCGACTCTCGGCTTCCACCTGATCGAGGATCTCGAGGATGCGCTGCCGCACCGTCGCGTCGTCGGGGACCTGCCACAGATACTCGGCGGCCTGTTTCCCTTCCACGCACAATTTGCCGAGGCCGTCCAGCAGGGGCGGGTGCGGGCGCCGTGAGGACTGAGGATCGGACATACACAGCAAATCTAGCAGAATCGTTGCCTCAGTGGACGTCTCCGTCTAGCTTGCGAGGCCTATGCTCAACCTTCTGTTGATCACCGCAGCATTGCAGCAGGCTGTCGTCGTCGCGCCCGACTCCGGTGAAGTGCATCTCAAGAACATCCGCCAACTGACGTTCGGGGGCCAGAACGCGGAGGCCTACTTCTCCGCATCGGGGCGCCGGCTGATCTTCCAGCGCACTCCTCCGGCGGACTCCGGTTGCGACCAACAGTTCATCATGAACGTCGACGGTTCCGGTCTGCATCGTGTGTCGAACGGGCAAGGCCGGACCACCTGCGGGTATTTCTTCGGGCACGATGCGAAGATCTTCTATGCATCGACTGCCCACCTCGGCGCCGCCTGTCCGCCGCGGCCCGATTACTCTCACGGATACGTTTGGGCGCTCTACGACTACGACATCTACGTGGCGGACTCGAGCGGGGCGAACCCCCGGCGACTCACCGACAATCCCGCCTACGATGCCGAAGGGACGCTGTCACCCGACGGCAAGACGATCGTCTTCACGTCGCTGCGCGACGGCGATCTCAACATCTATACGATGCGGACCGACGGGACCGGCTTGAAGCAGCTGACTCACACCCTCGGGTACGACGGCGGTCCGTGGTTTTCGCCCGACGGAAAGCTGATCGTGTACCGCGCCTTTCATCCCGCCACCGCGGCCGACAGCGCCGATTACCGTGCGCTCATTGCGAAGAACCTCGTCCGGCCGCTGCAAATGGACATTTGGGTGATGAACGCCGATGGCACGAATCAGCGACAGATTACCCACCTGGCCGGGGCGAGTTTCGCGCCCTTCGTGATGCCGGACGGCAAGCGCATCATCTTCGCCACGAATTTCAAGCAGCCCGATTCGCGCAACTTCGACCTCTACATCGTGAACCTCGACGGCACGGGACTCGAGCAGGTCACCACGAGCCCCGAATTCGACGCCTTTCCGATGTTCTCCCCGGACGGCAAGCAACTGGTTTTCGCCTCCAACCGGCACGGCACGGCCCCCCACGAGACCAACATCTTCATCGCGGACTGGGTCGAGAAGCCGTGAAGCTCCCCGATCGGGTCTCCACCGAGCTGCAGGGGTGGGGCAAAGCCGTGATCGTGGCAGTCGCTATCTGGCTCGTGCTGCGCTCCTACGTCGTGGAGGCGTTCCGCATCCCCAGCCCGAGCATGGAGAACACCTTGCTCGTCGGCGATTTCCTGTTCGTCGACAAGACAGGATACGGCGGCCAGTTCCAGGTGCCGTTCGTCGGCTGGCGCTTCTGGCACCTGCCTGGGTACGCCGAGCCGAAGCGCGACGGCATCGTGATCTTCCGGTCGATGGAGGACTCCACCCCCAACCTCGACGTCGTCAAACGGCTGCTCGGCGTGGGCGGCGACACGTTGCAGATGGTCAACGACACGCTGATCCGCAACGGCCGCCGTCTCGACGAGCCGTACGCGTTGCATCTGGCGGAGGGCGCCGGCCAGACGGCGCCCGCGATTTTGGAGCAGATGCGCGCCCGCCAGCTCCCGCACTACGTGGGGTCCGACCCGAGTCACTACCATCCGACGCCACATAGCTGGGGGCCGATCGTCGTGCCGCGCGACAGCTTCTGGGTGATGGGCGACAACCGCGACGATTCCTGGGACAGCCGCTACTGGGGATTCCTCGCCCGGTCGCACGTCGAAGGTCGGCCGCTGATCATCTACATGAGCGTGGCGAGCGACCCCTTCCGCATCCGCTGGAATCGCCTGCTGCATCACCCCTCCTGACGTTCCGCCCCGCCGCAGCTGCTGCTGACTGGCCGTAGCAGACATCCGCGCCAGATCGGGCGGCGTATTCCCGTTGGAGAGACCGTCCGCGTTCCGTTGCTGAGCCCCGGCGTTGCGGGCATCTTCGGACGCATGTGGTGCCTGCGACACTCACGCCGCGGAGCGTGATGGCGACGCTGCCGAATGTCCCGGTCCCCGACTCACAGCTCGTGGGTCACATGGCCGCGGGGGAGGATGCTGCCCTGGGCGACCTGTACGATCGGTACGGGAAGATGGTGTACGCACTGGCGCTGGCGATCGTCCGTGAGCCCGCGGATGCCGAGGAGGTCGTGGTCGACGCCTTCGGGCAGGCGTGGCGACAGGCAGGGAGCTTCGACGCGACCCGGGGCAGCGTCGGCGCTTGGCTCGCCACCATCGCCCGCAGCCGTGCCCTGGACACCGTCCGCGCCCGCGGTCGCCGCGTCCGGGCGCTCGAGCGGGCGGCGCTGCTCTCCGACGAGGGTCTCGCCGCCCCGATCACGGCCGCCGGCGGCGATCCCGCGCGCGGGGTCGAGCGCAGCGAGGCACGCCGTCTGGTGTCCCAGGCCCTCGCGGCCCTGCCCGGGGCGCAGCGCGCCGCGATCGAGCTGGCCTACTTCGAGGGACTGTCGCAGAGCGAGATCGCCGCGCGCCTCGCCGAGCCGCTGGGGACGGTCAAGACGCGGATTCGGACCGGCATGGAAAAACTGCGTGGCCTCCTGGGCCCGCTGCTGGAGGGGGAGGGGGCGCCATGACGGCCCACGAGTGGCAGGAGCAGGCGGCGCCCTACGCCCTGGGCATCCTCTCGCCCGAGGAGCGCCGCGCCTTCGAAGCACACCTCGCCGGCTGCACCGCCTGCCGCGCCGATGTGCGGGCATACACGGAGGTCGCGGCCGCGCTGGCGCACGCCGCCCCGACGGCCGAGCCGCCGGGCGCGCTGCGCGATCGCGTGCTGGCGGAAGCGCGCCGCGTCCGTCCCATCGGGGCAGGACCGCGAGCCGCGTCGCGCGCGTTGCTGCCCTGGCTCGCTGCCGCCGCGCTGCTGCTCGCCGTGGGCGGCGCCGTGGAGACGTGGCGGCTCACCACGCGCGTTCACGATCTCGAGCGCGGCCTCGCGGCGCGTGACTCCGTGCATGCTGCGGACTCGGCGGCGCTGGCGCTGCTCTTGGGACCCGATGTGAACGTCGTCTCGCTTGCCGGGACCAATCGGGCACCGTCGGCGCGCATCATCTGGAACCACGGGCTGAATCGTTTCGTCGTCTTCGCCTTCGATCTGCCGGCGGCGCCGGCGGGCCGGACCTACCAGTTGTGGGCCATCGCCAAGGGCCATGCGCCGCTGTCGATGGGCACCTTCAATACCGACGCGCAGGGCCGCGCCACGGTGGTGCTCACCGTCGGCCGGGAGATTGCCGCTCTCGGTTTCGTCGACAACTGTGGACTTACCGAGGAGCCGAGCGGCGGGTCACCCCAGCCGACCGAGACGCCGCGGCTCCTCGGCGCCTGGACGCGCAGCGATTAGCGCAGTTTCGGGATTCCGTCGGGTCGCTCTTGTCCCGGTCGGGTCCAGCCATAATTTGGGGCGCAACCGCTACGCAGGAACGCCGTCGTGACACAGACCTGCCGTCTGCCCGTGCTCGCCGCCGGGCTCATGTCGCTCGGCGTGTCGCTCGCCGCACAGAACATCCCCAAGCGCCCGCCGCTCAGTGGGGCGGACACGAACCAGGCCGCCGCGTATTACTCCTACGGCCTTTCGATGCTGCAGCAGAATCCTCAGAAAGCCGCGGACGCGTTTTATTGGGCGTCCCGCATCGACCCGTCCTGGGCACAACCGCTGTATGCGGGACGCATCGCGTTCCTGGTGGGCGCCGACGACCAGTTCGTCATCGGTTACATGGACGGCAACCGCAACTTCACGCGCTCCAAGGAAGCCCGGCGCATCGATTCGCTCGAGTTGCGTGCCCGCATGCTCGATCCGTTCCTGAGTCGGGATCTCGACAAGGACTTGATGCTGCGCTACATGCGAGCGCTGTACGACGAGGCCCAGAAGTCGGACGGCGGCACCGACGACCGCGCACAAACGCTCCGCTTCCAGTATTACGTGGAGCACTATTGGCGCACCGACGCGCCGCCCGGAATGAAAGCAGAGCTGGCGGTGAGCGAGCATCGCTACCCCGATGCGCTCGAGGCCTATCGCGAGGCGCTGCGATCGGACCGTGACCACCAGGCGGAAATTCACGAAGCCCGGGCGCGCGTGTTCTATCTCGTCGGCAACGGCGACAGCGCGCGAGCGGAGATGGCGCAGGCCATCACCAAGCTGCGCGAGAAGGACACCAAGGACTTCGTGTGGTTGTACGAGTCCAAGGCGGTGCTCGAGCATTTCATCGGGCTGACCTTCGAGCGCCAGAACCAGGTTGGGCCGGCCCGCGACGCCTACGCGCGGGCGCTGCAAGAGGATCTGAGCTACTACCCGGCGCACCTGCGGCTCGGCACCATCGCATTGAGCGCGGGCGACACCGCCACGGCGCTGAGCGAGCTGGACCTCGCCGCTCAGATCAATGGCGACGAGCCGGTGCTCCAGGCGACCTATGGGACGATTCTCGCCCAGGCGGGTCACATCCCCGAGGCACAACAGCACCTCCATCGCGCCGTCGAGCTCGATCCGTTCTATGCCAACTCGTACTACGTGCTGGGCCGGGTCGACGAATTCGCCGGGAAGCCGAGCGACGCGGCCACCGACTACCGCGCCTACCTCGGCCACACGCGCGCTCAGGATCCCCGCATCGCCGATGTGCAACGGCGGCTCGCAGGACTGACGGGCGCCGCGGCACCGAACCAATGAAGCCCGTCCTGCTGGCGGCGCTGATTCCCGTCGCCGTCCTGGCCCAGGCGCCGACGAAAAGCCCGGTCCGCCGAGCCACGACGGCCGAGGATCTGCAGCTGTTCAGCCAGGTCCTGAACCAAATCCGGGTCAATCATCCCGACTCGATCGACCCGCACGAGCTGTTCATGGCGGCGATCGAAGGCATGGTGCATGCCGCCGACCCGCACTCCTTCGTGCTTGCCGTCACCCGGCTCGCCCCGTCGGCGGACTCCGCGTGGCGTGCCGGGCGGAGCTACCCGGTCCCGATCGAGTTCTCGTTCACGAGCGGAGCGCCCGTGGTGATCAGCGTCGCCCCCGGCACGGCGGCCGCCCGGCTCGACATCCTGCCCGGCGACGAACTGATCGCCGTCGACTCGCAGCCGGTCATCGCCGAGAGCGACGAGGAGCTGCAGATCGGCCTGGCCGGCAAGCGTGGCTCGACCGTCGCGCTGACGCTCGAACGCCGCCGCCTCGACGGTTCGCTGGCGCGTCTCGTCCGCGTCGTAACGCGCGAGAAGGTCGAGGAGACGACGGCCGTGCCGGTGGCGTTCATGCTGGATCGCGAAGTGGGCTACGTCCGGGTGACCACGTTCTTGAACGACAAGGTCGACGACGACCTGCACGCGGCGCTCGGCAGACTCGAGAAGAGCGGCATGAAGCGCCTGGTGCTCGACCTGCGCGACAACGGTGGCGGCAGCGTGGCGCAAGCCGCTGCCGTGGCCGGCGAGTTCCTGCCGCGCGGTGCGTTGATCTACACGACGGAGTACCGCAAGCGGCCGGAGGGCGCTCCTGACACCGTCCGGGTGGGTCGCTCCTTCTGGAGCCACGAGAAGCGCTACCCGCTCGTGGTGCTGATCAACAGCGGAACCGCCAGCGCCTCGGAGCTCGTGGCCGGGGCGCTGCAAGACAACGACCGCGCCGTGATCGTCGGCCAGGCGAGCTTCGGGAAGGCGTTGTTGATGAACGGCATGCCGCTGACGGATGGTTCGACGCTCATGCTCGTCGTCGGCCATGTGCGCACTCCCTGCGGCCGCGTCATTCAGCGGGAGTATCACGGGATCTCGCGTCATGAGTACTACCGGCTGGCGCGGGCTGAACGCGACACGGTGGGACGACCGTCCTGTCACACCCTGAGCGGGCGAACGGTCTACGGCGGCGGCGGCATTTACCCCGATGCATCGCTCCCCGAGCCCGATCCGCCGCCACTCTGGCTCGCGCGCGTCGCAGAGGACGAGCTGCCCCTCAAATGGGTGGGTGGGTACCTCACGGCGGCCGCAACGACGCTGCCGAGTCTCGATTCACTCGTGGCACATGCGACGCTGCCGCCGGCCGCGGTGACGCAGTTTCGCAGCTTCGCCGCTGCGGACGGCGTAGAGATCCCCGCCGACGCCGACAGCCGCCTGCAGCGGGCCCTGGTCCGCTTCGTCGCCTACGCCAGGTGGGGTGATGAAGGCTACTACCGCATGGTGGCGGTTACCGACCCGGAGGTGCAAGCCGCGCAAAAGCAGTTCGATCGCGCGGCGACGATCCTCAGTGGTCTGAAGGAACCCCCCTAAGCGAACCCCACGCAATCCGGCGGGCTGCGACGGGCGTAGAGAGGATGTTCGTGCTCTACGCCCGTCGTCCTTTTGTCGAGGAGCCCTTCATGAAACGGCTTGTGATTGCGGCCATCGTTCTCGCCTGCGCCGCCGGCGGTGTGGGCATCGCCCTGGCGTCGGATCATCAAGACACCCCCGACGTCGAGCTGAATCCCTCCATGGACCTGACCGACCTGTATGTGTTCCCGAGCCCCACGCCGGGACGCGTCGTGCTGGTCATGAACAGCTGGGGACTGCTCACGCCGGCCGAGACGCCGACGACGTACTTCGATCCCAACATCCTGTATCAGTTCAAGATCGACACCAACCACGACGGCATCGAAGACAAGGTCATCCAGGTGAGCTTCACCGGCGCCGGGCCCAATCAGACGGTAGCGGTGCGTGGACCCGTGGTCCCGCCGGTCGTAGGCGCCATGAGCAACACGATCTCCACCGCGACGCCCGTGATCACCGGTGCCACCCGTACCACGCTCGGCTCTGCGTCCGGCATCCAGGTGTATGCCGGACCGCGCGACGATCCGTTCTTCATCGACCTGGAGCAGTTCTTCCGCATCATCCCCGACCGCAAGCCGGTCACGGGCGCGCTGGCGCAGCTGCCCGATACCCCGACGGCGTCGGCGTGGCGCACGCCCGGCATCGACTTCCTCGCCGGCTTCAACGTGCTCTCGATCGTGATCGAGCTGCCGCTGACGGATCTGACCGGCGGCGCCGGTCCGAACTTCGGCGTCTGGGCCACGATCAGCCGCTAACAGAACGAACGCTCACAAGGAGTCCTACGATGACTTGGACGACATTTTCCCGGCGGCTCGGCCCTGTCGCGCTCGTGGTCGTGCTGGCGGCCGGCTGCAGCGACGATCACACGACCGCACCCAGCGCCGACCGCGTGTTCAATCAGGTCCAGCGCCTCGGAAATCCGCTTGTGTCCGAGGTGTTCCTGGCGAAGCGTGATCACGCGTTCCACGGCTCGACCGCCCCGACGATCGACGTCGCGGCGTTCACGCCGATCATCCGCAGCTTCACCGACAACGTCGCAGGCCGCGACTCGACGGTCGGGAAGACCCTCGCCGCCGTGCTGCTGCCGGACGAGCTGCTGGTGCAATCCGATAAGGACACCGCATCGGCAGGGTGGCTGACGTGGGCGCTCGCCAACGGCTGGGGGGGACGCAAGCTCACTGACGACGTCGTAACCGGCGGCCTGCAGGCGATCTTCGGCGCCCTGCTCAACCCGAACAACACGTCGCCGGCTCTGGCCGATGACCATGTCGATGCGAACGATGTCGCGTTCAGCACGACGTTCCCGTACCTCGCCACCGCGCACTGAGGGCAGGCGCATGCAAGCGGGGGTGCGGTGGCCGGCTGTTGTGACCCTGTCCGTGGGCGCGGTGCTCGCGGCGGGGTGGCTCGGTGCCGCGGCGCGGTCCGGTGGACCGCGCCGCCCGCCGCTCCGCGACGAGTCGCGCATCCGCGATCTCGACATCGGCTTCTTCGGGCGACGTCTGGTGCGCGATCCATCGAGCGCGTACGACTTGGCGCAGCTCGCCGCGCTGCACCTGCAGCGCGGGCGCGAGCGCGGCGACCCGAGCGACGTGGTGCGCGCCGAGCAGCTCGCGCGGACCTCTCTCGCGAGCCGCGAGACGCGTAATGCGAAAGGGTACTCGACACTCGTCGCGACGCTGATGGCGGAGCATCGCTTCGTCGAGGCGCGCGTCGCCGCGCAGCGATTACTGGCGCTCGATTCGTCGAGCGTACCGTCCCGGGCGACGCTCGCCGAGATCGAGATGGAACTGGGCGATTACGCCGCCGCGCGGGCCATGTTCGGCGCCTTGCAGGACCAACGCGCCAACCTCGCGGTGGCGCCGCGGCTGGCGCGCTGGCTCGAGCTTCAGGGGCAGGTCGAGGAAGCCCGGCGCCTCCTCACGGCGGCTCGGGACAGCGCGCAGGCGAATCCCAGAATACCGCGCGAGCAGCAGGCCTGGTTTCACCTCCGCGTCGGCGACGTGGAGCTGCGCACAGGCCATCCCGGGAACGCCGCACGGGCGTATCGCGCCGGGCTCGCGGTCGCACCCGATGATGCCCGGCTCCTGGCGGCCTTGGCGCGGGCGGCGCGGGCACAGGGGCGGTGGCAAGAGGTGATTCGCTACGGCGAGCGCTCGATTGCACTCGCCCCCGACCCAGGGACCCTCGGGCTGGTCGGCGACGCCTATGCCGCCCTCGGCGACTCCGCCCAGGCCCGTGAGTACGTCCATGCGATGGAGGCCGTGACGTTCGCGCAGCCCGGCGGTTTTCACCGGGCGTGGAGTCTGTTCCTGCTGGATCACGGGCTGCGGGTGCCCGATGTGCTCGCCCAGGTGCAGGCGGAGATCCACACGCGGCCCGACATCTATGGATGGGATCTCCTCGGCTGGGCATTGCACCGCTCAGGCCGTGACCGCGACGCGTTGCCCGCGATGGCGCGTGCGCTGTCGCTCGGCACGCGCGACGCGATGCTGTACACACACATGGCCTTGATCGAGCGCGGTCTGGGACACCGTGTCGCCGCGCATCAGTACATCGCGACGGCCCACGCCATCGACCCCTACTGCCCATGTCCGAGCTTCTAGCGTTCATCGAGCTGGGATTCCGTCACATCGTGAATCCCGAAGCCGCCGATCACATTCTCTTTCTGCTGGCGCTCGCCGCGATCTATCGGCCGCGCGACTGGCGCAAGGCGCTGTGGGTCGTGACCGCCTTCACCGTCGGCCATTCGATCACGCTCGCCCTGGCGGTGACGAACGCGCTCACGCTGCCGACCGCCTGGATCGAGTTTCTCATCCCAGTCACGATCGTCGCCACGGGGGTCGAGAACCTCGTGGTGCGCGACCGCGAGCACTCGTTCCGGAGCGGACGTTACCGTCCGGTGCTCTCGGGTGTGTTCGGGCTGGTCCACGGCGCCGGGTTCGCCAACTACCTCCATGGCCTCTTCGTCACCCGCGTGGCAGTCCCGCTGTTCGGTTTCAACGTCGGGATCGAGCTGGGGCAGGTGCTCGTCCTCTCGGCCGCGGCAGTCGCATTCGTCGCGATCGACCGCGGCCTCGAGCTCCTCGGTCCGCGATGGAGCGCAGGGACAGCGCTGCGCTGGCGGGTCGTGACGATCTCGGTTGCGGTGATTGCGGTCGCGACTCGGTGGGCGGTGCAGCGGGCCCCGTGGTGATCGCCTCGCACGCGATGCTCCTTGCCGCGCTGGCGTCGACTCCGGTGCATCCGTTGCACACGACGCTCACCACCGTCGCATGGCAGAGCGACCACCGCGAGCTCGAGGTCGCCGTGCGTGTCTTTACGCAGGACCTGGCGGAAGCGGTCACGCGCGCCGCGACCTCGCCCACCGCCATCGGCGCCGTCACCGACTCCGCGGCGTGCCGTTATGCGACCGCTGCGCTCTCCGTCCGCGATGCCGCGGGAGCGGCGCTCCGCGTTGCACGCTGCGTCGTCGAGCGCGCGGCCGAGGTCACCTGGATCCGGCTGGCGGTCCCGGCCGAACGTCCAGAGGGACTGCAGCTCCGCAACGCGTTTCTCTTTGAGCGTTTCGCCGATCAAGTCAACATCGTGCAGGCTGATCTCGCCGGTGTCCCCCGCACCCTCCTCTTCACCACCGGAGATGGCCCACAGCCGCTCAGCTGATCGAGCGCTTGACGAACGGACTGCCTGCACGTAAAAAGGAATAACGACCACGTCCCGGAACGCAGGGACGGCGTCTTCGCTGTCCTCCCTGCCAACCCCGAGCATGGCATGCCCACGCTGGTGCAGCGCGCATTCGAAACTTCCTCGGAGGTGCGTATGATGAATCGGGCTCGATGGTGTGCCGTCGTGGCGGCAGCCGCATACGCGGTCGCCCCGCTCTCACTAGCCGCGCAAGGCTCGGCCAGTGCGCTGTCGCCGCACACCTCGGTCACGAACGACATGCTGACGCAGGCGCAGCAGTCGGGCGACTGGCTGATGTACGGCGGGAACTACTGGAACAACCGCTACTCGCCGCTGACGACGTTGAACACGATGAATGTGAAGAACCTGGTGCCGCGGATGGTATTCCAGACCGGGACCGAAAAGCTGGGGAGTCTCGAGACCACACCGCTGATCGTGAACGGGGTCATCTACCTCACGAGCCCCGTCGCGCCCAACAACATCGTGAAGGCCTACAGCCTGCGCACCGGCAAGATGCTCTGGACCTACGAGCACAAGACCGATGCCAAGTCGTTCGCCGTCGCCTGCTGCGGGCCGAACAATCGCGGCGTGGCCATCGCCAATGGCTTGGTCTACGTCGGCACGCTCGACGGCATGCTCATCGCGCTCGACCAGCAGACCGGCACCGAAAAATGGACGGCGCAGGTCGGGGACCCCGGGACGGGATATACCGAGACCATGGCCCCGCTCGTCGTGGGCGACAAGGTGATCATCGGAACTTCGGGTGGGGAGTACGGCATCCGGGGGTTCCTCAAGGCCTTCAACGGGACCACCGGTGCCCTGGTGTGGACCTGGTATACGATTCCCTCGCCGCAGGAAGGCGGCTGGTGGGGCGCGTGGGCAAAGACGACGCCCGACGGCGCCGATCTGCATCGCGACGTCGCCGCCGAGAAGGCCGACTCGGCGAAGTTCGCCGACTCGTGGCAGTACGGCGGCGGCGGTATCTGGATGACCCCCGCCTATGATCCCGAGACCCAGACGCTGTATGCGGCAGTCGGCAACCCGTCCCCCGATCTGGACGGCAGCATTCGTCCCGGTGACAACCGCTGGACCGACGCGGTCGTCGCGGTCGACGCCACCACCGGCAAACTCAAGTGGGGGTATCAGACGGTGCCGCACGACGTCTGGGATCTCGACGCCGTGAGCCCGCCCGTCATCGCGACGGTCGGGGGAAAGAAAGTGGTAGTGCACGCCGGCAAGACGGGGTGGGTGTACGTGCTCGACGCGGCGACGGGCGCTCTGGTGCGCCGCTCCGACGCGTTCGTCCCCCAGGAGAATATGTTCGCGTTGCCCACGCCCGCTCCCGGAACGCGAATGCTCCCCGGCGCGAATGGCGGGTCAGAGTGGTCACCCATCGCCGTCAACCCGACGCTCGCTTACGCCTACGTCGTGGGCCTGCATCAGCCGATGAACTACATCACCAAGCCCGCCCCCTATACACCGCCCAAGCTCTGGCTCGGCAGCCAGTTCGTCGGCATCGCCGGTGAAGCGCAGTGGGGCAACGTCTCCGCGATCAACCTCGCAACGGGCAAGATCGCGTGGCAGGTGAAGACCGAGCAGCCGATGATCGGCGGTGCCACCGCCACCGCGGGCGGGATCGTGTTCACCGGCGAGGGCAACGGCTGGTTCAAGGCGTATGACGCGAAGACCGGCGCCGTGCTATGGCAGTTCCAGTGCGGCGCGGGCGTGAACGCGGCGCCGTCGGTCTTCTCGATGGACGGCGAAGAGTTCGTGGCCGTCGCTGCGGGCGGCAACTTCCAGCTCCGCTATCCGCTGGGGGACGCCGTCTTCATCTTCGGCTTGCCGAAGGCAGGGAAGTAGCCTGGCGTGAAGCTGAGTGGCTGTCTCGGGGTGCTGGGAGTCCTGACGCGGGCGCTTGCCGCCCAGTCGGGCTCCCCGCCCCGGATCGACAGCACCTGGCTGGTCAGCGATGTCCCCACCAAGACGGTGCAGTTCCAGCTGATTGCAGGGTTTTCCGGTCTGAACGGCGCCCTGAACTTCAATGGCTTCGGCGACGGCGGCCTCACCTTCACCGTGCCAGCTGGCTGGCACGTCGTGATCCATTTCACCAATCACGACGGGATGCTGGCGCACTCGGCCGTGGTCATTGCCGACAGTGTCGTACCGACGGCGGGAGCGTCGTCGCCTGCCTTCAGTCAGGCTGTGACCTTGAAAGTCCAGGAGGGACTCACCACGACCGAGCGCGACGATATGAAGTTCGTGGCCGACAAAGCCGGCTCGTACCTGCTCATTTGCGGTGTGCCGGGGCATGCGGCGGCCGGCATGTGGATCCGTTTCAAGGTGGCGGCTGGCGCCGAGCGACCGTTGCTCGCAGCAACAGCCCAGCAACCTTGAACTGCCGTCCTGGCAGGTGCGTACGGCCCTTGATGAGCAGGATTGGCAGAGATTCCCATCTTTCAAGAAAAAGTCATACTTTGCGTCGTTTCTAACCTTCATCCGGAGGGATGACATGAGGCGAGTTCTCGGAGCGTTGTTGTTCGTGGCGCTCGGCCTTGCGGGATCCGCTCGTGCGCAGGGCCTCACCATGCAGATGTCGAATGGTTGGTCGTTCTCGTTCGCCGGGAATGTCAACGCATTCCTGGCCTACCAGCATCTGGACTCCACCGGATTAGTCGCCAGCCCGGGTACCGCGGTGGGGACCGCCCCAACGGGGACGTCGCGGATCCGCACCGGATTGTTGCCCGCATTCGCCACGTTCGATGCCAAGGGAAAAGAAGGCAATATCAATCTCGGCGTGCATTTCGGCTTCGCGCCGGAGATCCAGTGCGCCGGGGGCATTCACGACTGTGCCGGCGCGCAGATGGACATGCGTCAGGTCTTCCTGACGATCGGCGGCTCGTGGGGGCAGATCCTCGCGGGACGTGAGTTGGGAGTGTTCGGGCGGCAGAACATCCTCAACGACCAGACGCTCTTTGGCATCGGTGCAGCGGGCAGCCCGCTGGGCGGTGGGACGACCCTCGGCCGCATCGGTTTCGGCTATGACTACCCGAACTTCGTATCGCAGGTGACGTATTCGTCGCGGTCGGATCGGCAGACGGTCTTTTCGGTGGGGGTGTTTGATCCTTCGTTCAACGGCCCCTACACGTCGCTGCAGATTCCCCGCGTCGAGAGCGAAGTCACCTTCAGCCACAAGCAGCACAAGTTCTGGGTCGGCGGCTTGATGCAAACCAACAAGGACCCTGCCGGTAACAGCGCCACGGCGTTCGGATTGTCGGGTGGCGTTCGGCTGGGCTTCAATGAGTTCAGCATCGTCGGCTCCGGATTCTGGGGCAAGGGAATCGGCACGACGTTGCTGTTCGCCAACGGCACGGGTAACCACAGCGCCACCGGCGGCGATGATCTGCGGACGACGATCGGCTACGTCGGGCAGGTTGCCTACACACCGCGCGGCAGCAAGATGACTCTGGCTGCGAGCTACGGCGCGAACGTGCTCAAGAATGCGAAGGACGAGCAGGTTGGCGGCGCGGATGTCTTCCACACCCAGAACGCTCTGGTGTCAGGCGGAGTCTATTATCAGTGGACCAGGTCTCTCAAATTCGTCGGTGAGTTTGACTATTCCTGGAGCAAGGAGACGGTGACGAACCCCAAGAAGAACACCTCGTTCTCACCGGCCGCCGGGTTGATGTTGTTCTTCTAAGCAGACGCTGGTAGGGGGCGGCCACGGACTGTGGCCGCTCCCTGGTTTTTTCTTCGACCTCCATCCGGGTGTCATTCGATGCACTACCCGCCTCTCCCGCTCCTCGGTCTCGCGATCGCGTGCGCGAGCGCGAGCTACACTGCAACGGCGACCGCGCCGACGCCGCAACCCGTTGCCGACGCCTATGCGTGCGTCCGCGCCGGCATCACGCCGATCGGCTACACGCAATCGTCGTACGACGTCGACGGCCATCGCCTCACGGCCCGACATTACAACGATGCCGTCCACCGGCCGGACGTACGCTTCCGCCGCATGGTCGATGAGCTGGAGATCGAGGTCCGGCCCGACAGCGGCGGACGAAGCGCGATCGTCGTGTCGTCGCGAACGTTTGCCGAATACATGACCGAGCGCGGGCAGACGCTAATCCAGGAAGCCGCCTCGGACAGTGTCCAGGCCGCGGGCCGTGCGCTGCTCGCAGCGTGCGGGCACTGACGCCGCACACATCCGATGTAGTCTCCTCACATCTTCCTCGTCATCCAGATCACCCGCTTGCTTCGTGGCACAGAGCGTGCGGACACCTCGAAGACCGTCGTGTAACGTGGTGTCACGGCCGGGATGAGAGGTGGCGCGACGGCCGAGAAGGAGGAGTCGCGTGATCAGGATGCGCAGCGGACTGTTGGGACTGGCGTTGCTGGGCTGTGCGGGGCTCAGGCAAACTGACATACCGTCGCCCGTGTTCGTTCCACCCCCGGACCGGGCCCCCTTCGTCGAGGACGTCCGGACGGCGAGCGCAATCGTGGTCGGAACGCTGGTCGACGTGCGACGCGACTGGCGCTACGAAGCGCCCTGCGGGCTGATCCACGCGATCATGGGAACGTGCGACGACCGCCGTGCCTACATCGGGCAAGTGCTCGTCGACTCGTCACTGACGGGCGCCAGCGGCAAGGTCGACATCGTGTTTTTCGTCCGGCCCGACGGGCCGGGTGTTGGGCGTGGCACGAAAGCGCTGTGGCTGCTCAGGTATCGACGGGTCCTGCGGGGTGACCAGTGCAGCCGCTACGGCTGTCTCGACGAATGGTGGTTGGGTCCGGACGGAGACGGCGATGTCCTGCCGTCACAGGATTGGGCCGCCGTCGCGGCGATGCGGAGGCCAAGGGCTTCGAGCTGACTCACTTGTAGCGATACGTGATGCGCCCCCGCGTCAGGTCATATGGAGACAGATCCACGGCGACGCGATCTCCCTGGAGGATGCGGATGTAGTTCTTCCGCATCTTCCCGCTCACGTAAGCCAGCACCTCATGGCCATTCTCCAGCTTGACTCGAAATGTGGTATTGGGGAGGACTTCGGTCACCGTCCCCATCATCTGAATCGCATCACCAGCCAACTGTCGCAATCCTTTCGAGTGGTGCCCAAATCTAGCCCTCCCTTGCCTGTCTTGACACTCCCCTGGCGTGGCGTATCTCTTGCAAGCGGAGGAGGTTAAAGCCCATGGACGACTCCCAGCTCAAACGCCTCGCCGATATCGCGGTTGACGTGGTGCAGCCCGAGGGCAATGGTTTTGCGTTGAGCGGACAGGGATCGGACCGCGGCGAGTACCGCCTCGAGGTGCATTTCGACATGCCGCTCGACGCACGGACCCGGGCGGTTCTGGGCGGTCTCCTGGCGCAGTGCGAGCTGACCTTGTGGCGCCGGGCCCCGGCGGGGACGCCCGCGCGACGTGAGCGTGCTCACCGCCCCCGCCGTCGTCGCGTCACGGCCGACTGATTGCGCCGCCGGCTATCCTGCGCTGCTCCACCAGAGGGGAGTAGGATGAGGCCTTTCCGCTTGGGTGTCTTCACCGCCCTGGTGCTGGGTACGATGCTCGCCGCGTGCGCCGGTGGCGGCACGGGCACGACGCGTCTCAGCCCCGCCGACCTGAGCGCGCTGGAAGCGCAACGTGCTCAGCACCCTACCGACCCCGACCTCAACCTGCGTCTCGCAAAAGCATATTACGCCGCCAACCGGTTTGCCGATGCCCGCAAAGCTCTGGGCGTCGTGCTCACGCAGCAACCGACCAATCGCGTCGCCGAGACGTACCTCGGGCTCAGCTACGAGGGGATGGAGCAGTTCGACTCGGCGCGCACCATCTATACCACGCTGCTCGCGACGAAGCCGTCGGGGGAAATCGGCCGTCTCTTGAACGGCCGCCTCACGCTGCTCGCCCGCAAGGAGCTGCACGCCGCCGCCCGGACGTCCCTCGCCCACGAGACGGAGCTGTCGCGGACACCGCCCGATCCCAACACGGTGGCGGTGTTCCCGTTCCGCTACACGGGGCAGGACTCGTCGCTGCGGCCGCTCGAGCGCGGCCTCGCCGCGCTCGTCGTGAGCGACCTCTCGCACGTGCGCCGGCTGCGACTGGTGGAGCGCGAGCGGCTGCAGGCGCTGATCGACGAGATGAAGCTGGCGGCGAGCGGCCGTGTCGACCCTGCGACCGGCGCCCGCTCCGGGCATCTGGTCGGCGCCGGTCAGGTGGTGCAGGGTCAGTTCCAGGAGGCGCCGGGAGCGAACATCCGTCTCGACGCGACGATGGTCCGCGCCGGCGACGCGCAGATTGCGGCGACCGGGTCGGGCCGCGATCCACTGTCGCAGCTGTTCGATCTCGAGAAATCGGTGGTGTTCCAGCTGCTCACCAAGACCGGCGTTCCCATCTCGCCCGCCGAGAGCATCGCCATCAGCGAGCGGCCTACGAAGGACCTCCAAGCCTTCCTGCGCTATAGTCGCGGGCTCGAGTCGCAGGACCGGGGCGATTTCCGGGCGGCCGGCGCGGACTTCAAAGCCGCGGCGCAGCGTGATCCGACGTTCCAGGCGGCGGCGCAGCAGTCGCAATCGAGTGACGCCGCGTCGTCGGCGAGCACGACGTCCGACAACAGCCTGGCCGCCGTGGTCGGCGGCGGGGCCGGGGCACCGAGCGGAGGCCCGCCGGCCGGCACCACGCAGGCGCTGCAGCTGGGGATCAATACGACCGTGCCGAGTGGCACCACGATCTCCGATCAGGTGGGCAGCAGCCCGACGAGTCAGCCGCGCACCGACCCGGTGTGCGAGGCGGCCAACTGCCAGGGGCTGCCGAAGGGCGGGCCGGCGTTGATCGGGACGATCATCATCATCATCAAGCGTCCATAGGAGCGCGGCACACATGCGAATCCGATTCGTTGTCGTCGTCGCCGCGCTCGCGAGTCCGCTGGCTGCTCAGGGCAACACCGCGCTGTACTCGAGTTGGAGCGGCCTCGGCGGATTCGACTATCAGCGGTACGGATTCGCCAAAGGGTATGTGGTGCAGAGCGGATCGCAGTGGAGCTTGCCGCTCGTGCTCGTCGCCCCATTGGGGAGCCATGCGTCCGTTGACCTGACGACCCACTATGCGCACACCGAGGTCACCGACACCGCGTCCCTCGTCCATTCGGGTCTCACCGACACCCAGCTGCGGCTGCTCTACACGATCGGCGCGCAACGCGCGGTCGCATCCATCTCCATCAACCTGCCGACGGGAAAGCATTCGTTCCCGACGGACTCGTTTCGTGTCGCCAGCGGCGTCAGCTCGACCTACCTCTCCTTTCCGGTCAACAGTCTCGGCAGCGCGTTCGGAGTGACGACCGGGTTGGCCTACGC
>DASTHG010000386.1:0-7922 GCA_035718325.1 Gemmatimonadales bacterium
ATCACCATCGATGCCTTCGGTGAGGCGGTCTGCTCGGCGGCGGCAATGCGGGTCGCCAACACTCCGCGTACGGTGTCGCCCGCCTGCCGCATGGTGTAGGCCAGCTGCGACGCCATCGAGATCGTGCCCGACGGATGCAGATGGACGAAGACCGAACCGTCGTTCCGGGCGATCACCGCATGACTCATCATCCCCATGTACGGTTCGAGCGTCGCCGGCTTGCCGTCCTTCATGTGCACCATGAAACGAAGATCCAGATCGCGTCCCGCCAATATTGGAACTGAGTCGCGAACCCAAGTCATGACGGACCCATCTTCCAGGTGAGACTCACGCTGATCGCTGATAGCTGATAGCTGATAGCCACCCCACCACGAGTCATCCTGATCCATTGCAGTCCAGGGCTCGCGAGATTCCGGTACCTGCAACGAATCCAGCAACGTCTGTGTGAACCCGGTTTCCTGCACGATGTCGGCGTAGAGGCGATAGCGCCCCGGTGCGAGCGGCGGCAGCGACGTCCGGAACGTACTCGAGTCGACCATCAGGGGGTGCAGGTGCGCGAAGCCCTGGAGGTCGTCGCGCACGAGGAACAGGTGCATCAGCTTGCCGTGATCGGGAATGAGCGGCACGAAGCGACGCCCCAGCCATTCCGAGTCCGTGATCGCGATCGAGAGCACTCGGCCCGACCCGGCACCGCGGGTGATCGTGGTTCGCACCTGCATCGGACGGTAGAGACCGGCGACGTGCGCCGCGTCGTCCGCATCCCACCACTTCTTCCCCGCGAACAGGGCGAGGGCGAGCAGCGGCACCGTGAGCATCCGGATCCACCACGAGCGTCGCCGGCGGGCGGCGTCCGGCTCCATGCCCGGAGCGAGCACGCTCTCGCGCACGGCGGCGCCGACGATCGTGATCACACCCACGAAGAGAAACACGCCCAGGGCGAGCAGCCCGATCGCGAGCGGCGTCTGGAAGCCCAGCCGGCGCGTCGCGATCGAGTTCACGGGGACGAGGACGAATCCCGACCCCGCTGTACCCGTCACGTCGACACGGACGCTGTAGGCCCCGCCCTCCATCAGCCACAATTGCGTTCCGTAGAGGTCCGCCGTGCCGGCGACCAGGCGCGCGGTGTCGGGCGGCGGCTCTGCGGCGGTCGGCCGTCCACCGCGCAGCGGCAGGACGAGCACCGTTCGCACGCCGCTGCCCGAGAGGAGTCGCACCGTGATCTCGGCCTGGCCGGGAACGATCCCCGGGGGGCGTACGATCACCCGAATGCGGTACGGACCGGCACTGCCTTCGAAGTACGTGTCCGGGCTCCCGACGTGCGCGCTCGCGACGGCGAGTACGGCTGCAGCGACGAGCGTGCCGGACCAGCGGCGCCGCCGTGCGATCATCGCCGCACGCGGGCCATCCAGCCGCCCCACCAGAGGCCCAGGCGCGAGCTCGCAACGGCGATCGCGACGGCCGTGGCAATGCCTGCCACCGTCAGGGGGCTGGTTTGCGTATTCCAGAACTGATAGCGCCACGGGCGGAGCGGAACGTTGTAATTCCAGCGCTGGGCGCCGAATACGAAGTTCTCGCTCGCGGGGCTCACCAGGAATTTCGTCCAGTACCACTGCACCACGAGCAGCACCAGCACGAAGCCGATCCCCAGGACCGCCGCGCGAGTCCAGTCGTTCTCGGGGCCGCGGCGCAGCACCAGGTCGATCACGAGCGCCGGGACGACGAGCAGGATGGGGAACGGCGGCGGCACGAAATGATCCACCGCGTTGTAGATCGGCGCGAGCTGCGGCGTCGCGGGGAAGAGCGGCAGGATCCAGAGCATCACGATATTCACCGCCATGTAGACGGCGGCCGCGGTGGTGGCGGGCCAACGCAACGTGGAGGTGCGCGCCGTGGCGACGAGCAGGATCGGGAAAGCACCCGCGCTGATCTTGTAATACGCCGTGCTATGTGCCTGGTTGGGAAATCCGATCGACTCCATCCACATGATTGCCAGGTTGGCGAGGAGCAATCCCGCGGAGTAGGCGAACCACCAGCGGTAGGCGCCCAGGTGGGGGTCGCCGGGCGCGGCGTCGTTCTGGCGCGCCGCCAGCATCAGCAGCGCGCCGACCTGGATTCCCGTGAAGCCGAGCGCCAGCAGCACGTGCGGCGGCGAGAGAATCTTCACGTCGAGCCCGTACGCGTTGTGCCACCAGTTGTCGAACGGCGCGGAGGTAATCATCGCGATCGCCCCCCAGATCGACACCCAGGCGCCCAGGGGTCCCGAGAATCCCCAAAACCGCACGCTGGCACTCCGGTCGGCAGGCGTTCCCGCGAACGTGGTGCGCAACACCAGCCAGCCGCAGGCGACGCCGGCGACGATGCCGCCGAGGTAGATCGCCATATGCGCCGGCGTCCAGAACGTGTCGCGCCCGACGGAGCGATGCCACGAGATGTCCCAGATCACGCCGACGACGACGCTGGTCGCGGCGAAGAGCACCGCGGCCAGGTGCAGGGGGAACGCGGGCCGCCCGGCGGCGGTCGCGCGCGGCGCGGCGGCGGCGGTGGTCGCGGTCATGGCAGGACTCTAGCGCGATACATGGGGTGGCGCCATCGTTAGGCCGCCTCGACGGGAGCAGCCGAGTGAGCTCCGGACTGTTGTCCAGAGAACGGATCATCGCGAGGACGGGTTTCAACCGCTGGCTCGTTCCCCCGGCGGCCCTCGCCATTCATCTATCCATCGGCATGGCATACGGCTTCAGCGTGTTCTGGCTGCCGTTGTCGCGCGCCATCGGGATCACGACTGCGGCGCCCGACGACTGGAAGATCAGCACACTGGGCTGGATGTTCACGCTGTTCTTCGTCTTTCTGGGCTCATCGGCGGCGCTGTTCGGCCGCTGGGTGGAGCGCGAAGGACCGCGCAAAGCGGGTGTCGCGGCGGCGTTCTGCTGGAGCGGCGGCTTTCTGATCTCGGCCCTGGGGGTTCACCTCCACCAGATCCTGCTGTTGTGGATCGGCTCGGGGGTGATCGGCGGCTGTGGCCTCGGCCTGGGCTACATCTCGCCAGTCTCGACCTTGATCAAATGGTTCCCCGATCGCCGCGGCATGGCGACGGGGATGGCGATCATGGGGTTCGGCGGCGGCGCGATGATCGGTTCGCCGCTCGCGAATCTCCTGATGAATCGCTTCAAGACGCCGACGTCGGTCGGGGTGGAGGAGACCTTCGTCACGATGGGTCTGATCTACTTCGTGGCGATGCTGGCGGGGGCGTTCGGCTATCGTCTGCCGGCGCCGGGGTGGCAGCCGTCGGGGTGGACGCCGCCGGCAGCGCAGCAGAAGGCGATGATCACCACACGACAGGTACACGTGGACCAGGCGATCCGGACGCCGCAATTCTGGCTCTTGTGGGTGGTGTTGTGGATGAACGTCAGCGCCGGCATCGGCGTGATCGGCATGGCCTCGCCGATGCTGCAGGAGGTGTTCGGCGGCAAGCTGATCGGCGTCGCCGGCGCGCTGCGTGATCTCACCGAGGATCAGAAGACACAGGTGGCCTCGATCGGCGCGGGATTCGCGGCGCTGCTGAGCCTGTTCAACATCGGGGGGCGGATCTTCTGGGCATCGCTGTCGGACTACGTGGGGCGCAAACGCACATACTTCATCTTCTTCGCGCTCGGGTTTGTGCTGTATTGCTTCGCCCCGACCGCCGGCCGGGCCGGTGTGATTCCGCTGTTCGTCGCCCTCTTCTGCATCATCCTGACGATGTACGGCGGCGGCTTCTCGACGATCCCTGCGTATCTCGCGGATATGTTCGGCACGGTGCACGTGGGCGCCATCCACGGCCGGCTGTTGACCGCGTGGTCGGCGGCCGGGATCCTAGGGCCCATTCTCGTGAACTACATCCGGGAATTCCAGATCGACCGCGGTGTGCCCGCCGCCCAGGCCTACAACACGACGATGTACGTCCTGGCCGGCCTCCTGGTGATCGGCTTCATCGCCAATGCCCGCGTGCGTCCGGTGGCGGAGCGGTACTTCTTGACCGACGCGCAGCTTGCGCAAGAGCTCGGGGACAAACGGTGAGGCGAACGGAGGAGTGATGGAGCGACCCAGTGCTTCGAGTTGGGCGGGCGTGATATTCGCCTGGCTGCTCGTCGCCATCCCGCTCGGGTGGGGGATCTACAAGACGCTGCAGACGGCCGTCAAACTGTTCCGCTAAGCCGGGGCGCGCTCCACGCGGTAGGCTTCCATCGCGAAGTATTCCGGCAGCCCCAGCCGGTCGGCGTGGGCGGCGGTCTCCACGTTGCGCGACTCGACGCGCTGCCAGAATTCACGCTCGTCGTGGCCCCCCGGAAACGGCATCGTGTCTTTCTGGGACTGGTGCTTGAAGATCGCCAGGATCTTGGCGCGCAGCTCGTCCTGCGACAGCGGCACCAGCACGTTGGCTTCGGTGATCGGCCATTCCTGCCACGCGCCGCGATACAGCCACACCTCGGGCCGCACGGCGGGGAGGCGCGCCAGCGCCTGGTCGATCGCCGCTTTGCACATGCGGTGGGTGCCGTGCGGATCGGAAAGGTCGCCGGCGACGAACGCGAAATCGGGGCGCACCTCTTCGAACAGCCGCTGCACGATCGCCACGTCCGCTTCTCCGATCGGGAGTTTGCGCACTTCTCCCGTCCGATAGAACGGCAGATTGAGGAACCGCGCCGACTGTGCGGTCAGCCCCACCGCCTCGAGCGCCGAGATCGCTTCCGATTCCCGGATGAACCGCTTCAGGTCCTGCACCACCGTGAGGTCCACGTCGCCGGGCGTCTTGCGGGCGAAATTGGACAGCACCTCGTGCTGGACGCGGCCGACCGACGTGGGATCGGCGCCGAGCGCTTTCGCGGCGCGCTCGACGAAGTCGAGGTGCCGCCGCACGTCGTGATCGAACACGGCGATGTTGCCGCTCGTCATGTAGGCGACGATGATGTCGTTCTGGTTCTCGGTCAGCTTGCGGAGAATACCGCCCATCGAGATCACATCGTCGTCGGGATGCGGCGAGAACACCAGCACGCGCCGCTTTTCCGGCAGCTTGCGGCGGCCGCGGATCTTGTCGCGCAGCCGGTTGAAGATCTGGCCGTTCAGGGGCCCCGGGGTGCCGGCCCGCGCCAAGAGCGGGCTCAGGTGATGCTCGGTGTAGTCCGCCGAGGTGAGCTTGAGGATCGCCTTTCCCGTCCGCTCGGCGAGCCACACGACGGCGCGCTCGGTGAGCGCCGGCGTCCAGTCGACGGGTCCGAGCACCCAGGGCGTATGGATGCGCGTCAGGTCCGCGGCGGCGGCGAGATCGAGGTACGCGGTCACGCCCTTGTGTCCATGGAGGAAGGTCGCGGCGACGTCGGGTGAAGGGTCCCCCTCGACGGCGCGGCGCACGATCGCCGCCTTGTGCTCGCCGGTGGCGATCAGCGCGATCTCGCGCGCCTCGAGGATCGTGGCGACGCCCATCGTGATCGCCTCGCGCGGGACGTTGTCTTCGCCGAAGAAGTCGGCGGCCGCGGCTTTGCGGGTGAGGCTGTCGAGCGTCACGAG
Organism: Gemmatimonadales bacterium; assembly: GCA_035718325.1. Classification (GTDB taxonomy): domain Bacteria; phylum Gemmatimonadota; class Gemmatimonadetes; order Gemmatimonadales; family GWC2-71-9; genus DASTHG01. The sequence goes on from DASTHG010000386.1 coordinate 5,539, forward strand.
CCGGGTGCGCGAATCGGCGGCGGAGCCGGGCTCGTTGAATCCGATGTGGCCGCTCTGCCCGATGCCGAGCAGCTGGAAATCGATTCCGCCCGCCGCGAGAATGGCGCGCTCGTAGGCGGCACACGCTTCGGGGACGCGGTCGATCGGCGTGTCGCCCGCCGGGAGATGCACCTGCTCCGGCTTCATCCCCACGTGCGCGAAGAAATTCTCCCACATGTAACGCCGGTAGCTGTGCGGGCTCTCCGGCGACATCGGGTAGTACTCGTCGAGGTTGAACGTGACGACGCGGGAGAAGTCGACTGCTCCCGCCGCGTGGCGGCGGATCAGCTCGCGATAGACGCCCAGGGGAGTGCTGCCGGTCGCCAGTCCCAGCACGCAGCGGCCGGTATCGGCGGTGGCGCGCTGGATCGTGGCGACGATCCGGTCGGCCAGCAACGTGGCCAGCTCGTCGGCATCAATGACGACGACGGTGCGGAGACGCTCGCGGTCGCGGGGTCCCTCCACCACCTCGTCAGACCTTCACTTCGATCGCCGCGCCGCGCTTGTAGCGGATGTAGATCCACGCCATCGGCACGATCAACAACCCGGCGGCGAGAATCGTCAGCCCGAGCAGCACCGTGGCTAACCCGATGCCCCGCTGGGAGGCTTCGGCGGCGTCGAACAGCTGGCTATCCTGGTCGTGCAGCAGCACGATCATCGCCTGCCGCGCCTTGGTCGTCGTCTGCATGTCGGTTGACGCGAGGCCCTCGAGGACCTGCTGGACGAGGTCTTTGGCCTGCGGGGCGAGCGTCGCCCCGAAGCGCGACAGCTCTCCCTGCAAGCCGTCGCGGATGCTGTCCCGCTGCGCGATCACGGCGGGAGTCTTGTACGTCGGGTCGGTGCTGGTCGCCATGCCGCGCCACACTTCGTAGCGGGCGTTGTAGCGATGCAGCATCTCGCTCGCCTGCGCGCCGCGATTGATCGTCTCCGATGCGTGCGACAGCAGCTTGATCAGGAACAAGCCGGTGACGAGCGCCGCCACCAGCGTCGCCGCGCTGATCGTGACCGCGATGCCCGGCCGGATGAACGTGTAGTCTTTCATGGCGATCGCGAAGGACGACCGGGGCATGGACATGCGTGGCGGAGGAGTGCTCATGGACGGCTCGCCTGTGTTTGGGTTGGGGACGCCCCACGGTATCCGGGGCTCCCGGGAGTGTCAATACTACTGCAGCGCATGATCGAGCGCCTCCGCCGCCGCGCGAATGGCGGCGGCATACCGATCGATCGCCTGCGCGACCCGCGCTGCCTCCGCCTGCGCTTCCGCCGCGCCGCGCGCCTCCACCGCTTCCCGAATCCCGGGCATCGTCTTCACGCCGTATCCCGTATACGCGCCTGGCGCGTAGACGAGGTGCCGGAACCAGGACCGCCGCGGCAACCCCGCCGAGTCGGCGAGCGCCTGCTCCGTCAACGCGAGCTGGTGGTTCACCTGCGCCAGCGCCGCCGCGCGTCGGTCGAGTCCCGCGGTGCCGTCCACTGCGGCACTCGACTGCTCCCATACCAGCGCCGCACTGTCGAGGTGCTGCAGCGCCGTCCGGACGGCGGAGAGGTCGAGCGCCTTCGTCGTGTCGTTGCCGCCGGCCAGCTTGGCGATCTCGTCGGCGTACTTGTGGTAGGTGCGGGCGGCGGCGACGAAGTCGAACGGCAACACCGGAGCGTCCGCCATGCGGAGCATCGCGGTGGCCATCGTCTGGGCCTCGGTCACGCCGTAGACGTAGCCGGTGTCGAGGAAACGTTCGTAGAAGGTGTAGCTGTCGTAAATGGAGTGATAAATGCCGCTGTGCGCGGCGCCGCCGTAGCGGATGTCCAGCGCCGGGACGCCCAGGTGATCGATGAACGCGGTGTAGTCCGACCCAGAGCCGAGCGCGCCGATGGTGAACGCCGTGTCGCTCGACGTGTCTTTCGCGGCGCGCAGCGAGCGCGCGTGATCCCGCTGGGCCTGGAGCGCGCTCTTGGCGACGTTGGGATCCTGCACGTCGCGCGCGACTTCCATCACGAACCGCTCGAGGGAGTGAGAACCGTTGACCTCGAGCCAGCCCGCGTCGTTGGTGTCGGAGTTGTAGTAGACGACGGCCTTGGTGCGCAACTCGTCGGCGTGGGCTTCGGCCCATTCCGTGGAGCCGAGCAGTCCCCACTCCTCGCCGTCCCAGGAGGCGAAGACGATCGTGCGCGCGGGTCGCCAGCCCGTCTTCATCAGCGCCGCGATCGCCCGCGCCGTTTCGTTGAGCGCCGCCTGGCCGGAGATCGGATCTTCGGCGCCGTTCACCCAGGCGTCGTGGTGGTTGCCGTAGATGACCCACTGATCGGGCCACGTGGCACCGCGCACCGTCGCGATGACGTCATAGAGC
>DASTHG010000387.1:0-3197 GCA_035718325.1 Gemmatimonadales bacterium
ACCGAAGAACCGGAGAATGCCGTCACCGGTCCACGCGGCCGCGAAGCCACCGCCCAACGAGCCGAGCAGTAATGCGAGCTGTTTCGCCCGGCGAAACGGCAGCGCGGCGATAGGCAGAAACAGCGCGAGGCCGGCGAGCGCTGCGAGCACCGCACAGGCGAACCCCGCTGCGTACCCGATGATCGTTCTCATCGCTCGTGTGGCCGGAGCAGGATTCGAACCTGTATGGGAGCCTCCTCCTATCGGATCTTGAGTCTGATGCCTCTCCCACTTTCGCCAACCCAGACGAACCGGGATCTTACCGATTGTTGGTTCCCTTACACGACGCCTGCACGCGACTCGAGTCATCAGGGATGTAGATGGCCAGCACCGCGCCCCGCTCCGGCACGGTGACGTCGAGGACCCTGACTTTCCCCCCGTTGGCTGCCCTCGCTGCCGCGTCAAACTCCTCAAAACCACTCACGATGATCCCGTTCGCGCCGAGGTGGGCCGCCTCCCTACGCTGAATGGTGATGATCATGTCCTCGTCGCTGTAACCGGACTCATTCTTCGCATGCAGCCATCCGACCTGCTGGAATTCTTTGCCCACCTCCGAAGGGGCGTAGAACACCTTCACGCCGTTGGGACATAACGGAGCGAGCTTCTGGGCGAGCGCGTTCGGGGGGACACCAATCGCCGTGCCGAGGATGAAAATGATCGGGAGCGTCCTCATGAGTACCCTCCACACCTCAGTGCAGGTTTCTTACTCGCACCGCCTACCGTCCTCAGCCGCAGTGCCCGGGGCAGGACTCGAACCTGCACGGGAGTTTCCTCCCAAGGGATTTTAAGTCCCTTGCGTCTACCGGTTTCGCCACCCGGGCTCTGGTGTCAATCTACGAATGCTGGTACATCTGCTACAGATGACCTTGATCAAGGTAGCCCCAACGCTCGAGCAGGACGTCGACCTGACCAAGACCTACGACGCCGTGGTCGTCGGGTCCGGGGCGGCCGGCGGGATGGCGGCCTACGTCCTGACAGACCTCGGCCTCAAGGTGCTCCTGCTCGAGGCGGGGAAGAAATACTCTCTCCCCGAGATCAACGCGGAGCTGCGGTCGATGCAGTGGCCGTACGAGCATCCACGTCGGGGCGACCTCCCTCCCGGCACTCACGTGCTCTCCTTCAACGAATACCAGATCCGCAATCCGCCCTATGCCCAAGGCAGTCCATTTCGACACGTCCTTTCGAAGCAGGCTAACCATCGAGGGGCGGATTACGTCAAGAACATCCTGGTGGACGAGAAGGAACACCCCTACACCGGGACCAGGTACGCCTGGGTTCGGGCCCGGCTGCTCGGTGGGAAAACGAACATCTGGGGGCGCCTGGCACTGCGACTGTCCGACTACGATTTCAAGGCGAAGACCCACGATGGCTATGGGGAAGACTGGCCGATCTCCTATGCCGACATCGCCCCCTACTACGACAAAGTCGACACCTACCTCGGGATTTCGGGCCACAAGGAAAACCTGCCCCATCTGCCGGACAGCCTGTTTCAGCGTCCCGTGAAGCTCACCCTCGCCGAAGTTCAGCTGCGTCATAAACTCGCAGGGATGGGGCGGGTGCTGACGCCGTATCGCGCCGGGGTCACGACCGACGGCGTCAAGAACAAATACCGCAACCACTGCCTTGGCCGCGGCGCATGTGATCGACGCGGCGGCTGCGATATCCATGCGGCCTTCGACTCGCCGACGGGACTCATCTATCCGGCGATGGACACCGGCAACCTGACCGTGCGCGCCAATTCAACGTGTCACGAAGTGCTGGTGGACAAGAATACAGGCAAGGCGCGCGGCGTCGCGTTCGTCGACAGCGTCACGAAGCGGTCGCTCGAGGCGAAAGGAAAGACCGTGATCGTGGCGGCGTCGACACTCGAATCCGCCCGCCTGCTCCTGCTGTCGCAATCGCCCCAGCATCCCAACGGCATCGGCAACTCGAGCGGCCACGTAGGCCACAACTTCTGCGAGCACCTGATGGGGCCGAGCATCACGGGGCTCGCGAAGGATCTGGTCGGGAAGCCGCACACGTTGGACGACGGACGGCCCGGCGGATTTTACGTGCCACGGTTCCGCAACCTCTCGGATAAACAGCCTGGATTCATCCGCGGCTATGGTTTCGAAGGCGGCGCCGGGGACAAGATCTTCCCGCAGGGCACCAACACGCCTGGATTCGGCTCCGACTACAAGAAACACGTGCGCGACTACGCCGGGGCGTTCATCAGTATGGGTGGGTTCGGTGAGGTGCTGCCACGCTACGAGAGCTACGTCGACCTCGATCCTCAGGTGAAGGACGCGTGGGGAATTCCGGTGCTGCGATTCCACTACGCGTTCAGCGACAATGAAAAGAAGATGGCCGAGGACATGGCCGTGACGGCGAAGGAGATGTTCGAGGAGGCGGGGATCGAGGTGCTCAATGTGAATCGCGAGGTGCTGACCGAAGGGTGGTCGATCCACGAGCTCGGCACTGCACGCATGGGCAACGATCCGAAGACGTCCGTCCTGAACCAGTTCCAGCAGTCGCACGACGTCAAGAACCTGTTCGTCGTGGATGGCTCGAGTCACGTCAGCGCGTCATGCCAGAATCCGACATGGACGATCATGGCGTTGGCGTGGCGCTCCTGTGAACATCTGGCCGACGAGCTCAAGAGAGGCAACCTGTGAGGGAGCCTCACGTCACGCGTTCCGGCCGAGCACCGCCACCAGCCGTCACGAGCGTGACCGCCGGCTCGCGCCCGTAGCGCCGGGCAAACGCCGACGCGATGCGTCGCCGCAGCAACGTCTCCCGCCGAGCCGTGCCGCCAGGCGGACCGATCAACACCAGCACGTTCCCGCCCCATCCTGCGCCCGTCATCCGCGCACCCCAGGCGCCGGCCCGCTTCGCCTCCCGCACCACGAGATCGAGCTCGGGAGCACTACACTCGTAATCCTTACGACACGACTCGTGGGATTCGAACATCAAACGCCCGAGCTCGCGCAACCGCCCCTTGCTGAGCAGGTCGGCGCTACGACGCGTGCGGGCCGTCTCGGACACGACGTGTTTGGCGCGGGAGCGGAGCGGTCGGTCGAGCAACCGGGGCAATGCGCGGAGGGACTCGAGCGGCCAGTCGGCGAGTGTGGCAAGCCCGGGCCGCGAGCGCCGGAGCGTGGCCAGCGCCGCATCGCACT